>DASYKL010000396.1:0-6481 GCA_035995405.1 Chloroflexota bacterium | reverse complement strand
CTTGCCACCCAGAACCCGATCGAGATGTCAGGCACATACCCCTTGCCCGAAGCCCAGCTTGACCGCTTTTTGTTCAAGCTCAAGATGGGGTCGCCGAGCGCGGCGCAGTTGACCGAAATCCTCGATCGCACCTCGGCGGAGGTGCAACCACTGGTTCGGCGACTGGCGGGCGCCGATGTGTTGCTCGAGCTGCGACAGCTCGTTAACAAGGTGTTGATCGCACCGCACGTCACGGATTACGCGGTCCGTCTGATCATGGCCACCTACCCCGCGGGCGACGGTGATCCGCCACTCGTAATCCGCCAGTATGTCCGCTATGGAGCCAGCCCACGGGCTGCGCAAGCGATGGTCAGTGCAGCCAAAATCACTGCGTTTCTGGCGGGTCGATTCAATGTCAGCTATCAGGACATTCGCGACGTCGCTCGACCCGCGCTTCGCCACCGCCTCATCCTGAACATCGAGGCCGAAGTCTCCGGCGTGGATCCCGACGGCATCATCGAGGCGGTCATCCACCACGTTCGAGAAGATCGCGGTACCGCCCTGACCTGATCATGTGACTTTCTTAGCTCCGCTGTGGCTCCTCGCTCTGGCGAGTCTGCCGGTCCTGATCGTCCTCTACCTGATCCGCTCGCGATACCGCATCGAGCACGTCGCAAGCGTGCTGCTGTGGAGAGGCGCGCCGCGCGATCTTGTGGCGCACACATCATGGCGTCGCCCGCGCTGGGAGCTGCTCCTGATCGTGCAGTTGCTGGCCGCCCTCGCCGCTGCCCTTGCTCTGGCCCGCCCAGCATTCAGCACACCGCCCGCAAGAAGCCTGGTCATCGTGCTCGATGTGTCCGCCAGCATGCGTGCTCGGGACGTGCTACCGACGCGTTTCGACGCGGCTCGCGGACAGGTCGCCAGCCTGGCACGCGAGCCGGGGGCTGGCGATTGGCTCGCCCTGGTCGTTGCTGGGTCCAGACCACGTATCGCTGCCCAGGGCCCGCCGGGAGCAATCGTCGACGCACTTGGCGATCTGGCTGCCGAAGACGGCGCCAGCGATATGGCCGCCGCACTCCGTATGGCGACAGGCCTGGCCAGCGCTCGGCCACACGCCAGCGGCCATGTCGTCGTCGTGACAGATGGCGCTTTCGCGCTCGACAACGGACTACCGCCTCAGGCAGCAGCCGTTTCGTTCCGCCTGGTCGGTGGTCAAAGTGAAAACGTGGCAGTCAGCCAGGTCACTTTGCGACGACCCCTCCTGGATGGACGGCCCGTGGCTGGATTTGCGAGCGCCGTCAATTTCAGCTCGGCGCCGATCACGTCCCAGATCGTCATCTACGCCGACGACATCCAGGTTGATTCGCGCCAGATAACCGTGCCCGCGCGAACCCGAGCGGAGGTCTCGTTCGAGGTGCCGAACGGAACGCAACGTGTTGTGGTGGCGCTGCCGGTGCGCGACGTATTACCGGAGGACAACAGCGTCGAGGTGGACGCCCCGGCGAAATCCGCCCGCGGTGTGGTTGTCATTTCCGACGATCCAACCCTGTGGGGACGCGTCCTGGACGCGGTGCCCTACGTCCACTGGCGCGCCGTCAAGACGGCCGACTACGACGAACACCAGCTCGGCAGCGAGTCGCTCGTCCTCTTCGACGGCTTCCTCCCACCCCAGCTGCCACAGACCGCCCTGATTCTGGTCGGCTCGGGCGGCCCGTTCGTCACGGCAAGCGGTGCGCCTCGGCCCGCCCGAGCCAGCGACCTCGATCCGGAAGACCCGCTGTTGCGTGGCCTGGACCTCAGCCCCCTCAGCGTGACTGGCCTCACGCCGATCGTGCCGCCCGACTGGGCGAGCATCGACATCGCCGACGCCGCCGGCACGCCGCTGCTGCTGCACGGCTCCATTGACGGTCGTCGTGTCGTGCTCCTGCCCTTCGAGCTCAGCGCGTCGAACTTGCCGCAGCTAGCGGCGTTTCCGCTCCTCGTCACGAATGTTATCGACTGGCTCACGCCGAATCGGGCCGAAGTGATGCATGCTGGGCCAGCCGGCAAAGCCGACATCGCTCCCCGCCCGGAAAGCGTCGCGATCGAGCCGCCGCAAGGCACGGCTCAAACACAGCCAGCCGCACAGACCGGCTGGTTTGAGGTCTGGCCACTGCTGGTCGTCCTGCTGGTGGGCTTGCTGATCGCAGAATGGCTCATCGCCGTTCGGTGGCGCTTCAGCTCGCCGCTACGGGCATCTGGACTTGCAATGATGCTGCGCCTGGTGGTGCTCGCCTGCGCAACCGTTCCACTGCTTCGACCAGCTATGGCAGCTCCAGACGATGCATCGACAGTAGTGTTTGCACTGGACACGTCCAGCAGCATCTCGCCCGAGAATCGCCATATCGCGTCCACCTGGCTTGGCTCGGCGCTCGATGCCCGCCGTGCGAATGATCGCGCTGGACTCGTCGCCCTGGCGACCGATCCGCACGTGGTGCGCGCCCCTGGCCCCGAGCCACTCCCCAGCTACGCAGCGGACGACGGTCAGGTGACTGATCTGGCGCTCGGTTTGCGCGTGGCAGCCGGACTGGCGCGCGGTGAACGGGGCCGCGTCGTGTTGCTGTCCGATGGACAGGCGATATCCGGCGGCCTCAACTCTGCGCTGGCGGAGGTCGGCGATGTACCTATCGACGTCGTCTCGATCGGTGCGCTGCCGAGCGGGCCGCGGATCGCGCTGCAGACGCTGGAGCTACCAGCCTACGTGCGCGCTGGGGAGACATTCGACGGCACTGCCATGATCGGCGCCAGCCAGTCCACCACCGCCATTGTGCAGATAGACGTCGACGGACAACCGGGCCGCCAGGAGGTCGTACAACTTGCCGCTGGCATCAATCGCATTGGCATCTCACAGACACTGAGTGAAACCGGTTTTCACCGCATCTCGGCGCGCGTGGGTGGTCCCGCTGGCGTCGATACAACACCAAACTCCACCTCGACGTTCGTGGTTGTCAAGGCGCCGCCCCGCGTGCTGCTCATCGAGGAACGGCGGGGCGAAGGCGCGTCCGTTCAGACAGCATTGCGCGGTGCGGGCGTGCAGGCCGATCTTCTGGGCGCCGACCAACTCCCTGCAGCAGCACAATTGCAGGAGTACGCGGCAGTCATGCTGGCGAATGTTTCCGCCACGAGCTTGACTCTCGACCAGCAAAAGCTCCTACGGACCTTTGTCGAGACAAGTGGCCATGGCCTGGTGGTGCTGGGTGGCTCCACCAGCTACGGACTCGGCAGTTACGCCGACTCGGTCCTCGAGCAGGCGTTGCCTGTGACGTCCACCGTGCCGCCGAAGCCGGACGCCGCGAGGATGGCCCTGCTGCTGATCATCGACAACTCACAAAGTATGAGTCGCAAAAGCGACGGCGTATCGAGCATGCAAATGGCCCAGCAGGCAGCCGTTCTGGCCGCGCGATCGTTGGATGACCGCGATCAGATCGGCGTGTTGTCGTTCAACAATCGGTTCGAATGGCTGCTCGAGATGGGCGTAGTCGGCCAATACAGCCGTGCAACCATCGAGGAGCGCATCGCGCGCCTCGAGCCGCAGGGCGGCACCGAGATTTTTGCGGCATTGTCGGAAGGTGCGCGGGCCATGCTCGCGACGCGGGCCGATCTGCGGCACATCATTCTCTTCACCGACGGACAGAGTGGTCCAGCAAATTACGAGCAGCTCACGGCAGGTTTGCGTCAGGAGAAAATCGGCCTGAGCACCATCGGCCTGGGACCAGAAGCGGACACCCAGCTCCTGGCGAGCCTGGCCAAGCTGGGCGAAGGCCGGTATTACTTCACCGAGCGAACTCCGGAGCTGCCGCGCATCATGGCTCGCGAGGTCAACATTTCGAAACGCTCGGCGCAGATTGAGGGCACGATTCGCCCGCAGCTGGTGTCGCCAAGCCCTGTCCTGCGCGGCGTTGCGCCCAGTGATCTCCCACCTCTGGCTGGCTACGTTGCGACGAACGCGCGAGACGAAGCGCAGGTGGTGCTGGCAACGGAAGATCGTCGCCCGCTGCTCGCGCAATGGCATTTCGGGCTGGGGCGCGCGGTGAGCTGGACATCGGACACAAGCGGACCCTGGGCTGCCGCCTGGCTGGAGTGGCCGGGAGCCGCTCGCATCTGGGAGCAAGCCGCCCGCTGGTCGATGGGTCCACCCGTCGAGACCGATTTTCAGGTCACCGCGCAGACGATCGGCCAGCACACCGAGATAACACTCGACAGCGTGCGAGGCAGTCAATTCGCCGATCAGGAAGCACCGACCGCCGAGGTCAGCGGACCAACCGGTGTTGCCGCTACGGTACCTCTGCGGCAGGTCGCCCCCGGCCGCTACGCAGCGACGGTTACTGCCGACGTGGCGGGCGTCTATCAGGTCACCGTCACGACACATCCGCAGGCACAACAAGCCACGTCTCGGTCCGAGACAACAGGCTTCGTCGTGCGAACCGATGCCCAGCAGGCGTCTTTTGGCACTGACGATCATGTGCTCCGCCGAATCGCCAGCGAAACGGGCGGTCGGATGCTGACGGCACCTGCCGACGCATTTCGTTCCTCACGCGTGGCTAGTGGCGTGCGCTGGGAACCGGTCTGGCAGCAGGTGCTGCTGGCCGGGCTTGTCCTGTTCGTTCTCGACGTCGCTCAGCGTCGCCTGGCCATCTCAGCGCAGGCCATGCTGGCTCGTCTCAGTCTGAGTCTCAGAAAACCCTGAGCGTGGTGATGGTCGGCGACGTCTCATCTGCTGTCGATTTGAAACCAGTCACCGCCAGAATGTAGTGGCCGGCGCTGGCGAAACCCAGATCTACCGCCAGGCGCCGCGCCAGCGCATGGGGGTCTTGCAGGTCATTGCCGTCTCCCTGAATGGGCACGGTGCCCCACAGCAGGTTCGCTCGACGACAGGCAGAGCTATCGGGGCTGACGACGACCACTGGTGCGGCTGGTCGACCGGCCGCTACCGCCATCGCCGTGATACCGCTCGACGACAACACGATGATGCAGCGTACGCGTAGATCGCGCGAGAGCTGGGCGAGCGACCGTGCGATCGCCTGATGCAGCGGCAACGGCATCGATGTGGAAGAGACATCATGCTGGAAAGCGGTAGCGTCGAAGGCTTTCTCCGTCCACAAGTAGCCTTCCACCTGCCGCGCAATGCGGTCCATCATCTCGACCGCGGCAACCGGATGGGCACCAGAGGCCGACTCCGCGGATAACATGATTGCGTCGGCGCCATCGAACACCGCGGTCGAGATGTCTGACACTTCGGCTCGTGTAGGACGCGGGTTGAACACCATTGATTCGAGCATTTGTGTGGCGACGATGGCCGGCTTGCCGAATGCACGAGCGCGAGCAATCAGGCGGCGCTGCGCAATTGGCACGATTTCTGGAGGTAGTTCAACACCCAGGTCACCACGCGCGACCATGATCCCGTCGCAGGCCTCCAGGATCTCGTCGATCGCCTCGAGCGCCTCCGGCTTTTCAATTTTTGCGATCACGTGCGGCGTGTAGCTGGCATCCGCTATCAAACCCTTGAGCGCATCGAAATCCAGCGCCCGGCGAACGAATGACAGCGCGATAAAGTCCACTCCCAGACCGAGAGCGAATACCGCGTCGTCGTGATCCTTTTCGGTGAAGGCCGGCGCCGACACCTGCACGCCAGGCAAATTCATACCCTTGTGGTCTTTCAACACACCGCCGTTGATGACGCGGCAAGCAACCTCGCTGCCATCGATGGCTTCCACCCGCAGCTCGAGCAAGCCATCATCGAGCAACACTCGATCACCCTGTCGAACGTCGTGTGCGAATTCGACGTATTGCGACGGAATGAGGCCGGCCACGCCCGTCACTGCGCGCGTAGTGACGACAACGTGGCTGCCAGACTCGAGGCGTATCGATCCCTCCTCGAAGCGACCTACGCGAATTTTCGGCCCGCACAGATCGGCCAGGATAGCGACTGGCTCGCCGGCCGCGGTACTGGCCGCGCGCACGCGCTCGTACACCTGGCCGTGGGTCGCGTGATCGCCATGCGAAAAATTGAGACGGAAGACGTTCACGCCAGCGTTGATGAGCCGGGCGATGACATCTGGCTCACTTGACGCTGGACCCAGCGTTGCGACAATCTTGGTCCGACGCCGTATGAGTGGGTCGCTCATCCACGGCGTGATCGTCGGCGTCAGCACGCTGCTCAGCGTACCGCAGCCGTCGAGACGAAAGCACCATGGTGCACGGCGTTTCGAATCATGCTTAGATAGCGCTGGATGAACGCCTCCGCGGGCCGCGTTCCCTGGCGGCGCATTCTGCTCCACGGCCGAGACGGCCTGATCCGAGTCTCCGATCGGTGACCGTGCTCGACCAGCCACTGGTGCGCTTCGGGCCGCAGATCGCCGCGGATGGAGCAAGCGGCCTCCGCCGAGAATGGCTGGTGACCAATGGACTCGGTGGCTACGCGTCGGGCACCATCAGCGGGATCAACACGCGGCGCTATCACGGC
>DASYKL010000395.1:0-3657 GCA_035995405.1 Chloroflexota bacterium | reverse complement strand
GCGGCCTCGGCAGTGCTCATGACTCCACTCTAGGGGGCCATGATTACCGTGTTTTTATGGTTGGATTACAGATGGATTACGGAAAGTCACCAAACATCAACGCGTCGCGTGAGGCGGCCGCTGAAGTCTGTCGGGCTAGGGAAGAAGCCAGACGGAATCAGGGGTGCCGTCAGGGGCCAGTCTCTGAACGCGGGCGTTGCCTGTGTCGGCTACGTAGAGTCGGCCGCTAGCGTCGATGGCTACGCCTTTGGGGCCGACGAATTCGCCTGGACCGTTGCCGCGGCTGCCTAACGCTTGTAGGAGGTGGCCATCGGGGGCGAGCTTGACGACGCGATCGCGACCGTAATCGGCGACCCAGACGTTGCCGTCACGGTCGACGGCGATGCCTTCGGGGCGGCGGAGGGGGGCGTCGGGGAGAGCTGCGGCGCCTGAGAGCGCCGCGCTGGGGGCCGGGGCACTGGGGGCGGGGGCCGCGGGGACGGCCGCACCAGTGCCGGCAGCGCCGGAAACTGCAGCAGCAGGAGCGGGCGCACTAGTAGCGACTCCGCCGGACACGACAGCAGCAGGGGCGGCGGCGGCGGAGACAGCAGCGCCAGCGCCGGGCGCAGGTGCAGGCGCAGGTGCACCAGCAGTGGCCGGAGCGGCCGCTGCGGACGATGGCGCGGCGGGAGGCGGCACTGTCGCTGCGCCCAGCGCCTGGAGCGTCCCGATCTGGGCCTGAAAGCGTCCATCACCACTGAACCGTTCGACCCGATCGTTGAAATGGTCCGTCACATACACCGTGCCGTCATGATCGATGGCCACCCCGGCCGGACGGAGGAACTGGCCGTCGCCGCTGCCGCGACCGCCGAGCGACGTCTGGAATGTGCCATCCGGACCGTACACCTGGACCCGATCGTTGCCGAAATCGGCAACATAGACGCGTCCGCCGGCCGCGGCCACACCAAACGGCGTGCGCAGATCGCCAGCGCCAGCGCCAGCCGCACCCCACGTCCCGAGGACCGTGCCGTCGGTCGCGAAACGCTGGACGCGGTTGTTCAGCTGGTCGACGACCAACAGCGTGTTGCGTTCGTCCAGGGCCACGCCGAACGGGGCATTGAACTGGCCGGGGCCATTGCCCGACCCGCCCCACTGGGCGAGCACGGTTCCGTCGGAGGCGAACTTGACCAGTCGGTCGAGGGCGTAGTCGCTGACGTAGACGTTGCCGTCGGTGTCGATGGCCAGGCCAGCGGGTGCGGGCAACGTGGGGCTGCTGGCGTCAGCCGCGAGTGCTGGCTTTTCGGCAGCGGAGCCCACGGTGGCGAGCAGCGTCAGCAGCAGCAACGCTTTGCGGAGGAGCGGGATCATCGACTGGCGGCGACGGGGGCCGAGTGTTGAGGGAGCGCAGAAGGCTTGCCAGGCGCAACGCTCGCGAGGAGCGGCAAACGGACTGAGAACGTGCTGCCGCGGTTGGAGCCTTCGCTCGCCGCCTGAATGCTGCCGCCATGAGCCTGGACGATGTACTGGGCGATCGACAACCCCAGGCCCGTGCCGCCATGGGCGCGCGAGCGCGCTTTGTCAGCCCGATAGAACCGCTCGAAAACGTGCGGCAGATCGGTCGGAGAGATGCCGATACCAGAGTCGGCAATAGTCAGCAGCGCCATGTCAGTTGGGTCGTGCCGGGCACGAGCATTCCGGGAACGAACGGACCTGCCCGCCTGTTGCACGGCAGCATTCGGTGGGCCGGTCACGGCAACGTCGATGCGCCCGTTCTGCGGCGTATAGCGAACAGCGTTTTCCACCAGGTTGGCGATCAGCTGCTTCAAACGATCGCGGTCGCCGAGCACCACGCTGCGACCCTCGATCGTCAGAGACAGGCGGCGGTGGTCAGCCTGCGGGCGGGCGCGCTCGACGACTTCCGTGGCCAGTTCGGCCAGATCGACCTGCTCGCGCTGCAAGCTGGGCTGCTCACCCGCGTCGGCTCGCGCGAGCAACAGCAAATCGCCGACCAGGCGACCCATGCGGGCTGCTTCTTCTTCGGCTTCGACGACCGCTTCGTGACGCATCGCGGGCGGCACGTTCTCACGACGCAACAGCGCCAGGTTGCCGCGAATAATGGTGATCGGATTGCGTAGCTCGTGCGACGTATCGGCCAGCAGGCGGCGTTGCGATTCAAGCATGTGTTCGAGCCGCGCGATCATATCGTTGAAAGTCGCCGCTAAAAAGAACAGCTCGTCGCCATGGCCGAAACGCGGCGGCGTGACGTGCAGACGCTGGCGATAGTCGCCGGTGGCGGCGATGTGTCGGGCCGTGTCGGTGATCCGAAAGACCGGACTCAGCGCGGCGCGAGTCAGCAGCCAGCCGACAACGACTGCGAGCAAGAGCGCGGCGGCGCCAGCCGACAGCACCAGCCGAGCCATCGCCGACATGGTGTTTTCAAACGGCGTCAGCGACTCGGCCACCTGGACCGCGCCGACGATGTCATTGGTGCCGGCTTGATGAATCGGATCCGTGAGCAGACGGACCGGCGCGTCGCCCGCGCCGACCGGCAGGGTGATGTAGATGCGGCGATCCTCGGCGATCGCCTGGCGACTCACCGGCGGGACTGGCAGCTCACCGCCGACGAGATTGGGCGGTGCGGCGATGACCGCTCCCTTCTGATTGAGCAACTGGACGTAGATGCCCGGCTCGACGAACTCACCAAGCGTCGATTCGAGTTTGCCCGGCGCCACATCTTCCGGCTGCAACAGATTGCCGATGCTGGGGCCGACTTCACGGCGGATCTGGTCGGCCCGCACGCCGAGGCGGGTGTCCATGCTGCTGGCCAGCTGCTGCTGCAACGTGAAATACAGGAATGTGCTGAAGGCGAGCAGCGTCAGCGCCAGTAGTGCGCCATACCAGAGTGTCAGGCGCGTCCGCAGCGACACGCCCAGATGCACCATACGTCTCACCCGCGGAGGGCGTAGCCCGCGCCGCGGACGGTCTGTATCAGCCGAGCCCGCCCGCCTGACTCCAGCTTGTCGCGCAGGTATTTGATGCGCACATCAACGAGATTGGAGTCGCCGAGGTAGTCGAACCCCCAGACGTCCTGCAGAATCTGCTCGCGCGACAGCACCTGGCGGGGATGCCGCAGAAAGAGCTCGAGCAGCTCGTACTCGCGCGCGGTGAGCTCGAGTGGATCGCCGTCGCGCTTGGCGTCGCGTTCGCTCGGAATCAGCTCGACGTCCGAGAACCGCAGCACTTCGAGCTGGCGCGGTTGGACGCGGCGCAGTAACGCCCGCACGCGGGCCATGAGCTCATCGGGATTGAACGGTTTGACGACATAGTCGTCGGCGCCGCAGTCGAGGCCGGTCACTTTGTCGACGGCTTCGTCGCGGGCGGTGAGCATGAGAATGGGCACGGCACTTTCGCGCCGCACCGTGCGGCACACCTCAAAGCCGTTGGCTCCGGGCATCATCACGTCGAGGATGAGCAGGTCGATCGTCTCACGACGCAACGTAGCAAGCGCCGTTTCGCCTTCACCGGCGACGGATACGTCGTAGCCGTCAACTTCCAGGACGCGCCGCATCATGCTCAGCATGCGCGGGTCGTCGTCGACCACGAGCACCCTGGATGCTGGTGCGGCAGTTCGGGAATCGGCGGCCGAAGGGTGAGACACGGGTAGAGGAGCCGGATGAT
>DASYKL010000394.1:0-6295 GCA_035995405.1 Chloroflexota bacterium | reverse complement strand
GCCGATATTCGCGAGTCGGCCGCCCTGCGCGTGCTCGAAGAAGCGCTGTCGCGAGGCGCGATGGCGGTCTACCACGATCCGTTGATGCCGACGCTGACGCTGGCTGGCAACACCGTCGCATCGGTAGACCTGGCCGAGACTGACCTCGCTGGTCTTGACGCGGTCGTCCTGCTGACACCGCATACCAGCATCGATTACGACCGCATCGTCGATGCAGCGCGACTGGTGATCGATACGCATTCGGGTCTGCAACCGCGCCAGGGCGCCAACATCGTCAACATCTGGGTACCCGCGCCGGCCGTTCCGGCGCCCGTCCTGTCCTGATCGCCGCGGCACTACGCGTCCGTCCGTAGCTGCGCCTCAGCCGCGCGAAGCCGCGCGGCGAGCAGCGCGCGCCGTGCTCGACCCTCATCCAGGGACAACAACAACGCGTGCTCCGCTTCGAGCAGCTCGCGCTCCTCATCAGCAAGCTCGGCGGCAAGCGGGTTGTGTGTCGCACGCACTTCAATCTGCGAACGCAACTGAGCGAGCTCGGCCCGCGAACGCTGCAGCGCCATGAGCAGGGCCTGCGTGTCAGGCAGGCCCGCGTCGGCCGCGGCGTTGCGGCGAGGGTCCTCAGCTGGCGCGAACAGGCTGCCAAGCCAGCGAGGTATCGGACGACGGCTCATGGCTCTCAACACTCCGCGCCTCGCGGCGCACAATTCGCCAGTACAGGCTGCCCAGTCCGCCCACGGCGGCCAGGATGACTACTCGCTCGACCAGAATTTTTGCATCGCTGGTCCCGCTCAAGCCGCTGGCCGCGACGAGCAGGCCGTACACCAGGACGCACACGCTCGTGAAGGCCCACGATAACCGCGGCGGGAAGACGAGGCCGACGGCGAAGACTAGCGGGTACAGCAGGACGAACGTCGGGTTGCTCATGCCACTCGCGCCTGGCCAGGTCAGATAGAGCCCGACGACGATCGCCAGGTCGACGGCGCTCGCCACAATGGTGAGCTGGCGATTGGCTGGCCGCTCCATCAGATACCGTCCATGCAAGTAGAAGTTGACCGTCAGCAATGCCACAACAGGCAGGATGCCCATGGCGAGCTCGACCGTCGTCGAGGCTCGCGACAGCACGAGCAACGCACCGCCCAGGACGATGGCCCAGCGCGCCCAGAGCGTCGCCACCTGACCCCAGAACAGGTCCTCAGTTTCAGCGCTGGGCGCCGGACTGGCTGTGCTGATCCGTGAACGATGCAGACGCCAGTACGCGTTCCCGATGAGGGCGACCGCGCCGATAGCCAGCGCTCGCAGAATGATCTCGTCATCACCCGCCGGGCCGATCAGGTTGACCATCACTGCCAGACCGACGGCGAGGATGCTGAGTCCAGCGGCCTGACGGGTCGGGAAGGCCACGGCGATGGCCAGGACGGCCGGAAAGTAGAAGATGAAGAGGTTCGAGCTAGAGCCACCTTGTGAGGCGATCAGCAGGCTGATCACCAGCAAGTCGCCCAGGCTGGCGCCATAGGCGACCGCTTCCATGGTTGGTCGATGGCGCAAGAGCTGGGCATGCATGACAAAGTTGGCGATCGCGACCAACAAGATGACGGCGATCTGTAGACGCAGCTGGGGCAATGGATCGGGGTTCCAGATGGCGACGAGCAGTCCGACAAGGACAAGCAGCCAGCGAGCAAAGACGATAACGACCTGGCCGCGAGCCAGCTCAGTAGGCAAAACGCTACGCATCATGGCGTATGGGCTCCCCTGGGGTGTTGGGTGGGTGTGTCGTTTACATGCGACAGTCGACAGTTGCGTCGTCGGCGCCGGCGTCGGCGCCGACGAGCTCACGCCGTGTCCTGTGGCGCTGCCTCGCTGGCGCCAACGACGCGGTCGTCCTGCGCATTGAGCTCGCGCTGCAGCGCCGCCAGCTCCGCTTCCACCGCTTCTGTGGCCGTCAGCTCGTCGAGCTCGCGGTCGAGCCGGTCCTCCCCTGGCCCGTGGACCAGGACGCCCGACTCCGTCAGCGCGTCAATGGCGACCGCCCGCGCGTGCAGCCGGTCAATCTTCTCATCTGACCGCTCGACAGCCAGAAACAGCTCGGTCTCCTCCTCGGTGCCAGCCAGGCCGGCGAGCACTTCACCAACCCTGACCTGTGCCTCAGCCGCCGCGTAACGCGCCGAGGCGACCGTCCGATGCAGCCGAAACCGCGCCACCCGCTGGGTGAGCTGCTGGTCCGCCACGCCGAGCCGAGCCTCCTCGCGGCCGAGCTCCGCCACCTGCTCCTGCAGCGCGCGCATCTCGGCCAGTGCAGCCTGCTTACGCTGGAGCGCCGCCCGCGCCAGATCTTCGCGCCCAGACTTCAGCGCCCGCCGCGCCTGCTCCTCCAGCGCAGCGACCCGCGCCGCGAGTCGCTCGTGCTGCCGCTCCAAGTGCCGTCGCGCACCGGCCACCTCGATCAGCCCCCGTTTCACGGTTCGCAAATGCGCCTGCTGCTGGCCGTATGCGTAGTCGAGTACCTCGCGCGGGTCCTCGACCTGATCGAGTGCCGCGCTGGTCTTGATGTTGAAGAAGAGCGCGAGCCGCGAGGCGAGCCGCGTCATGGTCGTTCCCCTGTTGACATGTCGGCGGGCCTCCTCAGTCCCGTCCAGAGCCACCATGCCGCCTGCGAAGCTGCCAGACGCCGACCGAAAGCTGCCAAAAGCTGCCTTCGATCGACTGGCTGGTAAGGCGTCGTCTCGAAGCGACCGGTAGACTCGCCGCCGATGGCGTGGCTCAACGACGGGCTGATCCAGGGCATCGTCCTCGGCTGCGGCGCACTCCTCGTCTGGGCCGTGGCGCTGTACGTCGCGTCGCGCGCGCCGAGTCGACTGGCGCCCATGCTCGCAGCGCTGGCGATGCTGTGTCTAGCCGCCTACCTGATGGGCGAAGCGCTCGGTGCGCTCGCTCCCGACTCCGCTCGCTGGGCAGTCTGGCTCCGCCGCACCTGGTGGGCGCCCAGCCTGGCGGCCCCGGCCTGGCTCGGCGTCACCCTGACCCTGGCCGCCGACGAAGGCCCGCAGTCGAGTCGCCGTATACGCATCACGCGGCTGCTCACCGCCCTGGTACTCGCGCTCGGCGCAACGTTCGGCATGCTGGGCTCGTTCACCACCGCCGTCCAGGACTGGAACGCCCCGTTCAGCCCGTCAAGCGCTGCAGACTTGATCGGTAGTCGCCACCTGCCGGCCGGCCCGCTGCTGCTGCCATTCCAGATCTTCGCCGTGGTCTGTCTCATCTGGGCGGGCCTCAACCTGGCCGTCCTGTGGCGGACCAGCCCGGCCGGCTCGCCGCTACGGGCTCGCTTCGCGTGGCTGCTGGCCACGGCGGTGATCTTTCTCGTCGGCGGCGCCTGGGTCGTCATCGCGAGCGGGATCTTCTTCCTCGTCGGCTTGCCGGGGCAGATTTTGCTGATCGCGGGCATGGTCATGCTCGGCTGGAATATGGCCCGCTATGGGGCGCTGCTGGCCGGCGAACAGGTGCTGCAGGACTTCCTGGGCTTCGCCGCGACCATGCTCGCCATCGTGGTCGTATATGGCTCGATTCTGCTGACGCTCGCCCCGAATTACGATTGGCTCGAGCGCAGCTTGCCGCTGTTGCTCGTCATCATGACGACGCACGTCGTGGTCGATACGCGCGGCCACCTGCTCGACCGCGTGCTGTACGTGCCGCTGCTGAGCACGCTGCGCGGTCAATTGCGCGACCTGGCGAATCGAGTGGTACGTCAGCCTGATGAGCTGTCGGCGTTGGCCGACGTACGCGACACGGTCGAACAGATGCTGCGCGACCGTACCGCGGAGGTCCAGATGCCTGACTCAGACCGCCGCGTGCTGGTCGAAAGCGCGCTGCGTCACCTGAACGACTTGCCGACGCTGAGCCAACACACCCTGTTGAATGACCTGGAGGCGATCGCCGCACTCCCGGGGACACCGCTCGAGCGCGCGGCCGCGTTGCGCAACCAGCTCGAGTTGGCGATCGAGCACCTCAGACCCGCCGGCGCCAGGCCTTCGCCGGGAACGAGCGTCCTTGGCGGCTGGCTGCACTACCTGGTGCTGAAGGAAGCCTACGTCGACGGCCGGCCGAACAAGCAGATCATGCAGCGCTACGCACTGAGCGAAGGGACGTTTCACCGCGCCCGGAGACGTGCCATCGACGCCATCGCCAGCGACCTCGCCGCTCGGTCCGCCAGCCGCGCCTCCGCGCTGCCGTAGCCAGCCGCCAGCCGGAGTATCGTTTTCACCGGTGGCCCACGGCAACGGCGCAAGCCCAGGCAACTCCGGTCGGCGGCAGGTAAGTTTGGCCCGCTTCGCTCGACTCGTCGGCCGCGCCCTGCGCCTGCGCTGCCCTAATTGTGGCCAGGGTCGCCTCATCAAAGGCTGGTTCGGCCTGCGCGAGCGATGCCCCGTCTGCCAGGTCTGGCTAGAACGCGAAGAGGGCTACTTCCTCGGCGCGATGGCCATCAACCTGGTCATTGGCGAGCTAGTCCCCGTGTTCGGCGCGGTCGCCATCGTCATTTCGACCTGGCCGAACCCACCGTGGCAGATCCTGCAGATCGCCATACCCGTGCTCATGGGCGTGTTTCCCGTGCTGCTGTTTCCGTTCTCGCGGATGCTGTGGCTGGCGCTCGACTGGACTTTTCGCCCACCTTCGCGCGACAGTCGGCTCGACCACCCGCGCCCGGGCTACGCCGACGACGACCCGACCCGAGACAATCCCTCAACAAGCAGCGGCCCGACCCGCGGCACGACGTAGCGCTCGGCCACGGTCTCGCGGCCAGCCCTGCCCAGGCGGGCTCGCAGCGCGGGCTCGACGATGAGGCGTTCGAGCGCCACCCGCCACTCCTCAGCTGATCCAGCGAGCAAGCCGTTGTCGGCGTCGCGCACGACATTGGTCGCTACGCCGACCCGCGCGCTGACCGCCGGCACGCCCAGCGCCAGATATTGCAGCAATTTGAACGGAAACTTGGCCTGCTCGAACGGCGAATCGTCGAGGGGGACCAGGCCAATGTCGAAGGCTTTCAGATCATCGAGCGCGGTTTCCGCCCGCCACGGCCGTGCCTCAACCGGCACCCCCGGGAGACAGACCTGTCGATAGCCGCCCGACACCACCCGCACCTCGAGCGGATATATCTGCGCCAGATCACGCAACACCGGTCCCAGTGCCTCCAGGTAGCGCAGCCCACCAGCCGTCCCAGCCCAGCCGAGCACGACGCGCTCAGCGGAGCCAGCAGGCCGCGGCACACGGTCGTACTCGTCCAGGTCGACGGCCATCGGCACCACCGTCACCTGCTCGTTGTACTGCCGTGCCCACGCGGCGATCGGCTCGGTCGCTACGCTGACCCACCGCGCCGCCGAGACGACGCCGGCCACTTTGTCGAAACGCCGCAGGCGCTGAAACGGCGTACGCGGAGTAAAGGCCGGCCGCAAGTACGTCGCGTCATCCGTGTCGTAGACCAGCCGCGAATTGACGCGACACAGCAGCCCTTCCAGCCACGGCGGCCCAAACGGAAAGAGGTCGCGCTGAACGATCACGACGTCAAAATGACCCGCCCGCAAGACATCCACCAGACGCCTGGCCAAGAAGAGTCCGTAAAAGGCCGCCTTCTGTCGCGATGTCCCGCGACCATGCTCGATCAGCCGCTGATACACCGCCTCCGGCACCGGTCGACTGGCAAATGGCTGGATGCCGTGTTGCCGCAGCAACGGAAAATATTGCAGCGCCCGATGCCGACTGCTGGCGTTGGTCTCACCGTCGAGCAGGTAGAAGAGCGCCTTCACCGCAGCGCCGACTCGTACGCTGACCATGTCTCGGCTGCCGCCGCGGGCCAGGCAAACCGCGCCGCTCGGGCCAGGCCACGGCGCCGCAGTTCACCGCGATCTGCCGCCGCCGCCAGCAGCGCCCCAGCCAGCGCGTCTTCGTCATGTGGATCGACCAGCAGCGCCGCGTCCCCGAGCACCTCGGGTAAGGCACCTGCCGTCGAAGCCACGACCGGCGTGCCGCACGCCATCGCTTCAACAGGTGGAATGCCAAACCCTTCGTAGAGCGATGGATAGGCAAAGACGCTGGCGGCCGCATACAGCGCGGGCAGATCGTCATCGGCGACGTAGCCGGCAAATCGGGCCCAGTCCCAACCATGATCGGCGGCGATGCGCGCCGTCGGGTCCGTACCCCAGATGTCGCGACCGACAAACAGCAGGCCCAGCCCCGTCTTAGCCGCCGCGCGGAGCAACCGCGGCGCGTTTCGCCAGGGCATCAGCGAGCCGACACACAAGATGAACGG
>DASYKL010000393.1:0-2013 GCA_035995405.1 Chloroflexota bacterium | reverse complement strand
GTGGCGATTGCCACGGGCGGCTCGACGCAAGCGGTCACCCGCGGCGACGGCTTGTGGGCGTTCAAGCTCAACGGTGGCCTACAGCAATGGCCATCCGGGCCAAAGCCGCCACAGACTGTGATCGACGGCCCGACCGCGACTGCTGTCGATACCAACAGTGTTGGAATTGGCGCGGCCGACAACGGTGAGTACTCGTACGCGCCGTCCAAGAACCACGTCAAGGCCGGCAGCACGGTGACGTGGACGAACAATGGCTCGCTCGAGCACACCGTGACGTTCCAGGGTGGTATCGGCCTGGACAGCGGGCTGCTCAGCACCGGTCAAAGTGCGGCGTTCCAGTTCGATACGCCGGGTACGTACAACTACTTCTGCACCCCGCATCCCTGGATGCTGGGGCAGGTGGTCGTCGATTAGCGACTACGCGGAGCTGCGACGCTACCTCGAAGAGCTACGCGTCCAGCTCTGGTTGCGCGAGGGGCTGTATAGCCTCTCGCGCGGCACGGCCGTTGGCGCGATGTTGGGGCTCGCGGTATTCATCGCGGGCGCCTGGCGCGCACCGCAGGCCCTCGCCATATTCGGCACGTGGTCGGTCGCGGTAGTGACACTTGGCGCGGTGGTGAGCCTCGCCTGGGCCCTGACGCATCGTCCGACGATGCTCCATGCTGCGCAGCAGGCTGACCGCCAGCGCGGCTTGCGCAATCGACTGGCAACGTCTGTCGAGCTGCTCGAGGATCGCATCACTGCTGGCCTGAAGACGCTGCAGCTCGCCGAGACCACGCGTCTGGCGGTGACAGTGCCGCCAGCCAGCGCTTTTCCGCGCACCGGGCGGTCTGCGCGAAACGCCGCTTTCATCGGCGCCGCCGCGCTGGTTGCACTCGTCGCGACCGCCGCGTTCATCGCCTCGCGGTCCGTCGCGGTCGAGCCCGAGCCGCTGGCCGGGTCCGAGCCGCTGCCAGCCAGCGAAACACAGCCGACTGATGCCGCGGCACCAGTACCAGTACCAATAGTGGAAGCCTCGACACCCCAGCAGCTGCAGCAATTACGGGCTCGCTCCGCCACAGAGCAAGCCGCGCTGGCGCTGCTGTCCGATCAACTCAAAAAGACGGCGGCCGCCCGTGATGTCGGCCAGGCCCTGCAGCGCGGCGACGTCAACACCGCCTCGGCCTTGCTCAATCAGCTGGCCCAGGACAGCGACCAGCTGTCACAAACGGCCAAGCAAGAGCTTGCCAGCGCCATGCTGAATGCCTCCAAGGGCACCGCTTCGCTCGACAAAGACCTCGCCGCGGCCGAAGTAGCGGTCACGCAGGCGATGACCCGCTCGGACTACCAATCCGCCCGCAAAGCTTTGCAGACACTCGCCGCCGCGGTGGTGACGTCGCAGGCTGGCACGCTCACCCAACAGCAGCTCGTGCAGCAGATCCAGCAGCTCGAGCGGCAAGCGGCGACGCAAGGCAATGGCGCCGACTGCGGCGTCCTGACCGATGACGGCGAGTACTTCCAGGATTGCTCAGCTGTTGGACAAGCGATGTCCTCCGGAACGACGGGTGTGCAGTCGCGCGGCGTCGGCCAGAGTCCGACCGCCGGCGTCGGCGAAGTGGCTGGCGGACACGGTTTCGCCACGAGCGGCGTCGACCTGGATCCACTCGGCCAGAACCCGACGCACCTCAATCTACCCACGGCTGACGTGCCGGTCGACGTGCCACTCTCGAGCGCCCAGGGCAACGGCGTGCCCTCTGAGCAGCAGGCGCCGACGCTGGCGATTTCTCAAACGAGCCAGCAGGGGGTGACGCAAGCAGGCGGCACACTCTCGTCCGAAGCAGGCAATCAACCGCTCGAACGGACGGTCGTGCGGCCCGCCGAGCGCACCCTGGTGCGTAACTTCTTCCAGGCCACTGACGGAGGGACTGGAACACCATGAGCGCGATCGTCGACCAACCCGCGGCGGAAGATGTCGAGCACCTGCAGCAGGCGGCGCTCGATATTCAGCGCGAGCTAGCGACGGTCATCGTCGGC
>DASYKL010000392.1:0-2860 GCA_035995405.1 Chloroflexota bacterium | reverse complement strand
CCGGCCATCGCCAGGCAGCTGCACATGGACCCGCGTGCCGGCTGTCGCATTCGGGCCGATGACTTCCATCATCACCGTCGCTGGCATGTCGACGACGCGCTTCGCGGTTGCATCGGCAGCCGACCACACCGTCCCCCTCGCGGCACTGCTCAGCCAGACCACCGGCGCATCGACGGCGCCAACTTCGCTGGCCTTGACCCAACCCGGCCCCGCCTGTCGCGTCGCTCCGTCTCCGCCATACTGCACGAGCAGCCAGTTCGGCCGACTTTCGATCTGCTTGAGCGTGCTCCACTGTGGAAGTTGGGTGAAGACCACGGACCCGTCGTCTGGCCCGGACCGCAATGCAGTCTCGGTGTGGTTCTTAACCCACTGCGCGGTTCGATCCGATTGCACCGCGGCGATCAAAGCTTGGCCCGTCGGCGACAACGTCGCTGGCACGACAGCCGTTGGCACAGCTGTCGGCTTGACAGTCGGCGTCGCCACGGTGTTCTGAACTACACCAGGTACAGGCGCTACTACCGGCGGTATCAGCGCCGCACTTGCTCCCGCTGCCAGAGGCGGCGCCGCGGCAGGTAGCACCCTCGTGCTCTGGTCAGCGGCGGCATTGGAGCCCAGGATCGTCGGCGCCATTGGCGCCCAGCAGGCGACGCCGATCAGCAACGCCAGCACGCCACCGAAGAGCGGCAACCGCCACTTCGCTGACCGGCGGCCCCCGTGCGTCGCTCGTCTGCGACGGAGGCGGATCGGGTCTCCCACCATGTTGCGGCCGATTATGTCCCACCCAATACCGGTCTGAGAAGGGTTTCGCGATTTAAGATCAAACCGTGATCGAGACGACGGCCGCCACAACCTATGTTGTGGTCTGTCGTGGGCCGCATTGCCGCGAGAAAGGCAGCCTGACGTTGCGCAAGCGTCTCGTTCACCTGCTCAAGGGCGAGCGCCGCGCCCAATTGATCGGCTATGCCTGTTTCGGCCGATGTGATCTCGGCCCTAACGTGGCGTTCTTTCCCGAAGGCGAGTGGTATGGCGGCCTGGCCGCACCCGACGCGGCCGAGCGCGTGGTTCGCCATGCCACAGTCGCGCAGCCGATCGGTAGCCCACCTCTTGACTTACCCTCCGCCGAGCGAACCGAACACCTCCGCAATATCAACGAGCTGATCGCGACGATCGAACGTGACCGAGCCCGCCCCAGGCGTCGCTGGTGGTTTTTTTAGCGCGCCAGCGGAATCGGCTCGCCGCTCGTGTCCGCCTCGCTTCTGTCGCCTGGGCCAGCAGGCAGCGCCCGTCGCCCGACCGCGTGAGGGAACAGCAGCGAGTCGCCGAGCGCTGTGGCGAGCTGCGACAGCGCGACACCAGCCACGATGCTCAACGCTGACTGCAGGATCACCAGCAAGCACATGCCGTAGAACGCGACCTGGAACGGCAGCATGCCGCGTGTATCGAGGCCGAGCACGCCAGGCTGGCTCAGCGACACAGCGACCGTGTCCAGCTGCGTCTGCAGCAAGGTCAGGTCAGCACCGACTCGTTGGACGTCCGAGCCGTTCTGGCCCAGTGCATCACGTGTGGAGCCCATGGAGATGGCCAGTTGTTGGAGTTGATCGGCGCTTCGATCGAACTGCGGGCCGAGCCCTGCTAACGGCATGATGCCGAAGAAGCTCAGGCTCTTGAGGCTCGTGCCCATATCGCGAAACGTGCCTGCCGAGTCGTTAGCCAGCGCAGAAGCCTGGTCGGCAGCGCCACGGGCGGTATTGATGCTTTGCTGAAAATCGTTCGTCGCTGAAGCCGTGTCGCGCAGTGTGCCCGACGCTGTACGAATCGATTGCACCAGGGCGGCACGTTCGCGTTCGAGCGTCGTCGACAGCGTCGCTACCTGGCCGAAGGTGGTCGTCCCAACAACGAGCATAGCCACGGCGATCAATAGCCCGAGCAGGCCATAGACCCCGAAGGCCAGGGCTGCCGAACGAAGAAAGCGAGTACCGAACATCGGTCGTCCAGAAGTTGTAACAGTGGCACTCTGCGTGCCGCGCTTATCCTGTGGCCCGATGCCCTCGCAGCCATCGAAAGATCTGGTCGCTGTAGCCAACCCCCATCCGCACCGTGAGTACGACGTTGAATGCGTCTGCCCCGAGTTCACCTGCATCTGTCCGATGACCGGTCAGCCCGACTTCGCCACGTTCACGATCACCTATGTGCCCGGCTCAAAAATCATCGAGCTCAAGAGCCTGAAGCTCTACCTGTGGAGTTTCCGCGACGAAGGCGCGTTCCACGAAGACGTGACCAATCGCGTCCTCGACGACCTGGTTAGATGCCTCGAGCCGCGGCGTCTCACCGTGACGTCAACGTGGAACGTCCGCGGCGGCATCGCCACCACGGTCAAAGTCGTCTATCCCACCCATTGAGATGATTGACAGCGTGCGCCCGGCGGACTGATAGTCTGGCCGTATGGCGAACAAGGCGCAGCACGGCCCGTCACATGCCCCGGCTGACCGCGCACAGAGACTCGGTGAGCTGAAGGCAAATGGCTATCGGTCGCGATCTGTCAAAGAAGAGCTGCGCCAAAACCTGATCCGCCAGCTCCAGGCGGGTGCGCCACGGTTCGAAGGCATTGTCGGCTTCGAAGACACCGTCGTTCCGCAAGTCGAAAACGCGATCCTGTCCGGACAGGACATCATCTTCCTCGGCGAGCGCGGCCAGGCCAAAACGCGCCTGGCCAGGACTCTCCCGACACTTCTCGACGAATGGCTGCCAGTCATGGCCGGCTGCGAGATCAACGACGACCCGCTGAAGCCGATCTGCTTCAAGTGCCGCTCGACGATCGAGGAGCGCGGTGACGACACGCCAATCGATTGGTTGCCACGCG
>DASYKL010000391.1:0-4094 GCA_035995405.1 Chloroflexota bacterium | reverse complement strand
GTCGTGGCCTGTTCAGCGGTTCAGAGTCGCCGCTCGGTCAGACTGTCCGCATCGCCGCCGTGCCATTCACGGTTGTTGGCGTGCTGGCCGCGCAAAGCGGTGGGTCGCTCGATACGTCGACAAACGCTGTGCTGATTCCATTCCAGAGCGGCCAGATCCGTTTGTTCGGCGCGGCGCCACTGGGCGAGATTGTGTTGCAGACGGCCGATGCGAGCCAGACTCAGTCCATGGTGGTACAGATCCAGCGCGTGCTCCGGACGCGTCATCAGATTCAAGCGGGCCAGTCCGACGGATTCACGATTACGCTGGCCAATAGCCTGGGCACATCCGCCAAGGGACCCCTGGACAACCTCGCGGCCAGAGTCGTCAACCTGTCGCAGCAATACGCCTGTGTGGCGAAGGCCTTGTGCTGAGTCAGCCCCGGTTACCTGTCAGGCCCTGACACGTGATCACGCGGCACGGGTAGCTGGATGGGCATCCCTGGCTCGTAGACGAGGCGATCGTGCATCCTCACGACGGTGATGTGGCCGGGGCCGCGGGCGGTCCACGCATGGCCATCCCACAACGCGGCCGAACGTTCATCGATGCCGACGACCACCACGTCTTCGGCAGGCGGCTCTCCCAGCACCGAGTCGACCCAACGGTGGCCGAACGTCTCGAAGTGCGGTGCGACCGCCACCCGCGGGATAAGGTCGAGCGCCGGCTTGTAGCGCCGCTCGGCGTGACCAGGGTAGGCCCTTCGGACCAGTGTCCACTCTCCTAAGGCCATGGCTCCGGCGGACGAACCAGCGAGCGCGGCGCCGCGATGCCAGGCGGCCTCCATGGCCCGCCACACCGAACTGTCGCGCAGGACGTCCACGACCAGCCCAGGGTCGCCGCCCGTCAGGTAGAACAATCCGCCCCGCTCAGCCAGGGCCACGTTGGTCGCCGATGTAGCGTCGGATCGCCTCAGCACCGGCAGCTCAACAATGTCCAGGCCGAGGCTCTTGAACCACCGCTGCGCGGTGGCGACCGCGAGGTCAGGCCGCTGGCGCGCGGCCGCCGTCGGCACCACATAGGCCGGCCCCGGTCCTCGGTGCTCAACGAGCAAGCGATCTTGCTGTTCGTTGCCCGGTTTGAACTCGTCGCCACCTACTAGCGCTAGAAAACCCGTCGTCAAGCTGCCGTAGAGGATACGAAACAGCGCATGTAATTCTCTCCTGGACAGGCTGTTCGAAGCTCACGGGTGACTCAGTAGCTCAGTCAACCTCACGCACGAGGCGACACGTTGCGTTGAGCTGCTCGCTACTCAAGGTCCATAGGCCCTCGCGCAGTCCCCGCTTTTTACTCGGGCCACCGCCAACGGGTCGCAGGACCCATCGCCGTCCGGTAGACCGAACGACTTCCAGCTGCATGCCGCGTTCGTGCTTGGACACCTGTTCCCAGACCTGGCCCACCCGAACGTCGGTCATAGTCGCAAGCCGCAACCTTACCGCTGCTGTGCGATCGCGTACGATACTGGATCGGCAACTGAACAATGACCAGATCGCGTCGACGTCCGGTATGAGCACCATGCTGCCCAACAACCTGGCGGCTTTTCCGAAGCGCAAGCCGTCGCTCGATGCAGCGTCTGCGTCCAGGCAGCGGCTCGGCCGTGCCGCTGCCAGATTGGCCTTGCTGATCGTCGTCGGTGGGCTCTTTGGACTCAGTGCGTACCGCTGGGCCATTGGCACTGAGGAAGGCCTGTCGCCATCGCCCGTCTCGCCGCAAGCGGAAGCGACGGCCGCGGAAGTCAGTGCGCCCGACCTGATCGTGACTGGCCTGCTCGGCAATCACCCAACATCGCAGAACTGGTCTGGGTATGCCGCCACTGAAGGTGGCTATACAGGCATCCGAGCAACATGGACAATACCCGACCTCGGAGGCAGCTCGAGCGTCGGCCTGGACGCGGTGTGGGTTGGCATCGGCGGAGTAAGAACGCGAGATCTGATCCAGGCTGGTACGCAGCGAACCGTCCTGCAGAACGGAGCGACGCAGACGGAGGCCTGGGTTGAACTCTTGCCACGTGCGTCTGAAACGGTACCGTTCAGCGTTGATCCAGGCGACACAATCAGCGTCTCGATCGACCAGGACGGACCGGAGACGTGGGTGATCGTATTTACCAACATCACGCGCGGTCAGACGTACGAGGTGACCAGACACTACGCCTCCTCGCTGTCCTCAGCGGAATGGGTTGTGGAGGCGGCCAGTGCCGGACGACGCGGGTTGCTGCCCCTCGATCAATTCGGCACCGTTCAGTTCAGTCAGGCTTCGGCGCTTCAGGAGAGCCAGGTGCTGAATATTTCGGAGTCGGGCGCGCACGCCATCACCATGATTACACCTGGCGGTGTGTCGCTGGCCGTACCCTCTGCTATCGGCGCCGACGGTGATAGCTTCAGCGTGACCCGTACGTCGACGCCGTCACCGAGCCGACGCCGCTAGACAACAGCCCCGTCCCGCTGCTGCGTTCATACCAAGGCGGCGCTGTCTTTGGGGTACGGCCTATCCGTGTCAGGCGGCACGGCCGAGATACGGTTTGCGAAATGGCACGGGTTCCGACAACCAGCGGCCGAGGTCCGCCGCTACTACGGGACGGCTCACGAAGTAGCCCTGCACCAGATCGCAGCCAAACCGCTGCAGGAGCTCCCACGTAGTCGCGTCTTCGACGCCCTCGGCGATCACCTGCAGGCCCAATTCATGGCCGAGTCCGATGGTGGAGCGAACGATCGCCGCGTCGCTTTCGTCGGTAGCGAGATTACGCACGAACGAGCGGTCGATCTTCAGCTCGTCTACGGGCAGACGCTTGAGATAGGCCAGCGAACTGTAGCCGGTGCCAAAATCATCTACGGATACCCCGACGCCCAGATGACGTAAGCGGTCCAACGCGTCCATCGCCCGAGCTGGCTCGGACATGATGGCACCCTCCGTGACTTCGACCCGCAACAACGCCGCGGGTACTCCACGCGCGGCCAACAATTGAGCGACCGAGTCGGGGAATTCCTCGTCCTGAAGGTCCTGCGTTGACACATTGACGGCAACTGGAACCCGTAGTCCATCGTCGAGCCACAGGCGGCACTGCCGCAGCGCCGCGTCCAGTACCCAACGCGTCAGCGGTTTGATGAGCCCCGTGTGCTCCGCCAATTCGATAAATTGATCAGGTGGCACGATGCCACGTTTGGGATGTTGCCAGCGCACCAGCGCCTCAACGCCTGCCAGGGCACCGTTGAAGTCCACTTTCGGCTGATAGTGCAGCACCAATTGTTCTGCGTCGATCGCCTCCCGCAACTCGCCAACGAGCGCGAGGCGGTCTGGACTGTGATGATCCTGGTCCACCGTGTAAACCGCCAGGCCACTCCGACTGGTTTTGGCCACGTACATCGCCACGTCCGCGCAGCGCAGCAGGTTCTCCGCGTCGGTGCCGTGTGCCGGGCTGGCCACGATGCCAATGCTTGCGCCTACTTCGAATCTGTACTCCCCGACGATGAAGGGCGCGCGGAGGACCTTCAGCAACTGCTGGGCAAGCTGGACCGCATCCTCCGGGTTGCGCGCCGGCAGAAGCACAGCAAACTCGTCGCCACCCAGTCGTGCCACCGTGTCGGCGGCACCCAGCGTGGTGCGTAGCCGCGGGCCCACCTGTTGCAGTAGCCGGTCGCCGTACTGGTGGCCGAACGTGTCGTTGATCTCCTTGAAGCGGTCGAGATCCAGGAGTAGCAACGCCAGGGAATTTCCCTCGGCCTCAGCCACCACAATTGCCTCTCGCAGGCGCTGGTGGAGCAGAATGCGGTTTGGCAGGTCCGTCAGCGCGTCGTGCATTGCCTGGTGCCGTAGCGCCTCGGTCGCTCGCGAGCGGTAGGTAATGTCATGGATGATGGTGTACACCAACGTCCGACCATCCGCTTCATCAAATCGACTGCAGTACATCTCGACATTCCGAACGTCTCCGCTAGCGAGCCGGTGCTCTGCTTCAAAGTGCAAACTCTGGCGCACGTCGAGCTCGCTCTGGCGCCTGGTCAGGCCGTCCATTGGCGTCGTGGTGATATCCCTGAAACTGCGCCCTACGAGGCCTTTGGGCGGGT
>DASYKL010000390.1:0-5939 GCA_035995405.1 Chloroflexota bacterium | reverse complement strand
CGATGCCGCCGCGCCGTCGTGAGACAGCCGGCACCTTTTCCTCGCAACACGATCTCAACCTCGTCAGGTAACGAACGCAACGACCGCGCAACAACCTGGCCTCACACTACGGCAGTGCTGGGTCCTCGGCTGGGTCTGGTAACGCTCGGTCTGCTGGTGCTTTCGTGCGCCTGCCTGAGCCGTCCGTCGCCGGACCAGAACCTTACCTACGAGCCGCTGGCCGTTGGCCGCGCGATGTACCAGATGGATGCCCAGCACACTGGCCGCAGCCCGCACATCGGACCTCGCGCACCGATCCTGCTGCGCACGTTCAATACGTCGCGCGCCGAGCCGCCCGATCCGATCTTCGGCAACTCGGACATCCAGAGCTCAGCGGCAGTCGCGCCAGACGGGACCGCCTACATCGGCCTGCACAGTGGCACGCTGTTCGCGCTGCGCGATCCGCCCAGCGCCGGCAATCAGTTGGCCGCGCGGTGGAGCTTCCACCCGCCAGGCGGTTCGTCGTGGCATTCGACACCGGCCATCGCTCGCGACGGCACCGTCTACGTCGGCTTCAGCACTGACAGCAGTACGCCGGATGCGCAGGGCACGCTGTACGCGCTACAGGCGCCGGCGACTGGTATCGAGCCACAGATTCTGTGGTCCGTCGGCCTGGGTCCTGGGCGTCAGACATCCTCGCCGATGCTCGGTTCCGACGGCACCATCTACGCCATGGGTGGGGAAGGACGCCTGTCGGCGATTGGCCCAGACGGCAACATCAAGTGGACGGCGCAGACCGGTCCGACGCTCAAGTCGTCGCCTGCGCTGGCCCGCGATGGCACGGTCTACGTCCCGAGCATGAACGGCAAGCTGTACGCGGTCACGCCGCCGAGCGCTCCCGCCGGCCGGGTGGGGACCATTCGCTGGACCTTCAGATTTGCTGAATTTCCTGGTACCGGTACGCCCGTGATCAGCCATTCGCCACCAGCCGGGGCGGATGGCATCGGCAGCGGCGCGTCGCCGACGATCGGTCCGGATGGGTCGATCTACATCGGCGCGAACAACAGCAACTTCTATGCGATTTCACCTGATGGCCAACTCGAATGGCTGTTCCAGGCAGAGCGCGAGATCGCTGGGATCTGGTCGACGGCGGCGCTCAGCGCGGACAGCAGCACGCTCTATTTCGGCGCCAACAAAGGCGGCATCTACGCCTTGAATCGAGCCGATGGCTCGCTGCGGTGGCAGTACTTCGTCGTAGGATCCGTGTATAGTTCGCCCGCCTTGGACGCGACCGACACTTTGTACTCTGGCAGCACCGTCGGCCACATCCTCGCCCTCGATGGCGCGAGCGGTCGACTCATCTTTGATTACGACGCTCAGGCCCCTATCTGGACTGCTCCAGCGCTTCGCCCGGACGGCTCGCTGATCGTAGCCGACCGGCTTGGTCGCGTCATGCTCCTGGGAGAAGGCTAGGGTGTCTGTGTCGTTTTACAGGTTGTGGCGTTTGCTGAACGCGCGACAGCGCTCACAAGGACTGGTCGAATTCGGTCTTATTGCGGCGACGACGGCCTTTGTCTGCATTCTCGGCCTGGGCGCGCTGACAGATGCACAAAAGGCCTACTTCACAGGTTTGTCATTGTCCAGACCAGTCCCGACTGCGCCGGGCTCGCTGTTGCATCCGACTCTCGTCGACACCCCGAGCTGCTCGTTGAAGACCGTGTTCCTCGGCAGCACGATTGCCTGCGTGACCTCACCAATAGTGCACGACGTGTTCAGCAACAACAGCGACCGTGACCCGCCGTGGGGCACGATTGGACTGCACATTGATGGTAATGTCACGCCTCTGGCCACGTGCACGTTGCCGCACGTGGCAACGGGGAGTCAAAACTCGTGCACCCTGGTGGGCACCTGGCCGACCACACTCTCTACTGCGCCTGCAACACACACCGTCACGCTGCGGTACGAGAGTCCCGAGTCGAATCACCTCGTCAGTAGCAGTGACGGCCTAACCGCGACCTTCTATCCGCAGTACCAGTTCAGTCCAGCACCAGTCTGTGAGAACAAGACCGAGGTGCCACCGCTACTGCTGAATCAGGTCGAAGTCGGCCACCCGATTCTGTGCACCGTCAGCGTGTACGACGGCACCCATCTGACTCCCGCCAACGGCGTGGATGTGCAATGGACAGCGAGCGTCATGGGCAACGGGACGCCTGAGCTGAGCTGTGCGACCGGTGCCGATCGGTTGTTGGTCGCTGTCGATCCGTCGTTGGTCGGGGGCATTCTGTACACCAATGCAGGTTGCAAACCTGCTCCGACGCAGCAGTGCACCACCAAAAGTGATGGCAAGTGCAGTGTGGTGTTCAGACGCGGTCGCGATTTTGGAGCGGCGCTGAGTTCGTTATCAGCAGGCCAGCAGGACTTCACGCTTAGCGTGGTGTATGGAGCACTGACCCAGCCATTTCAGTCGTTGGCTATGGTCGTCGGCCCCATCACGGGTCCCCATGGCACCAGCACCTGGTCGGTCTGCGCACCCGCCACTGGCGTGACCAATGTGACTTACGATGGCGTCGCTACGTTCCCAATTCGGAACGCGGATTTCAAGTCGACGCCGGAAATGACGATTTACGGCTCGTCAGGGACGATAACGTGCACCGCCACGGTCATCGACATGGACGGCAATGCGGCGCTGGATTGTTCGGCTGGCCCGCCGGCGCTCTGCACGTCTGGTAAAGGAGACCCCGATCGCTACGATGCGCATGCCCCGGTCGGTTCAGTGACCTGGAAATTAAGCGGTACGCCAATGTCTGCCGCGTGTGTTCTCAACCGCGTTGATATGTTGCCGCCGCAGGCGCCGAACCAGACGCCCTATGCGGCACAATGCACCCTGACGTTCACCGTCACCCATCCCTCAGAAGGTGCGGATTTCCTACTCGATGCGGTGTACTCCGGCGGATCGCCGCCGACCCATCAGAACGGCATCAACATTCACACCAGAATCGAATTCAGCACCTAGCAAGGCAGCCTGGTGCGAAACACGACGGCCTGGCCGTGGCTGTAAGCCTCTTCTAGCCCCGTCGACGCGCGTAGCTCTTCAACACTGGGGAACGTTCGCTCCTGCCAGGCGCTGTGCTCCGCGCCGTAGTAGACGTAGCGCACGTTGAGCGCGCAGGCCGCCGCAAGAGCGGGTTGGCGGTCAAGCTGCGTGATGTTGGCCAGAATGGTCGTACGCTGTTCGATTGTGCCCGGTGCGTCAAGACTGCGATACACCAGGATTGCCACGTGTGCCTTGTAGGGCGCCCAGATGCCCGCATCCGCATACGTGTCATTGGCCAGCACTTCGCCTGGTGCACGGTTCTCACTTAGCCAGGTCATGGCCGCCGCATCGTCTGCCCCGAAGCTCGATAGTAAGCGCCGCGGAATCAGCAAGAAGTTCGTCAATGCGGTCGTCGCGACGAGCAGCCAGGCCACGACGAGCAGTCGGCCAGTGCGCTCCAATCGGCGACGTGTGGCCACGCCACGCGCCCGTTCGCGCAAGGCGCTCCAGCCCCGCATCACGCGAACTGCCCCGACACCCGCCAGAAGCGTCAGCGGAACAACCGCGAATGTCAGTTGACGGTAGGGCAAGCTCCACGGATAGGTCGTTGCATACACCTGGCGGACAGCCGGCAATGTGCTGAAAAAGGTTGCGATGACGGCAAGCCCAATAAACGCTACGGCTAACGCGACGACGATGCGTCCCGTGCGCCGCCAGAGCGCCCAGCCCACACCCAGAATGACGAGGGGCAGGCGAACCGGTAGGTCCACGCCGATCGCGTCCAGCCCAAATACCCATAGCAAGTCTGCTGCCGTATTGGTCTTGCTTCCGCTGGCCAGAGCCTGTGCATCGCTCAGGCCGACATCAAACGCGCCTCCACCGCCGGCCCAATGCAGAAGCAGCGGCAAGTACGGAGCAGCGCAGACCAGAGCCACTGCTATCGCCACCGGAACCTGCGCCCCAAGCCTGACCCAGCCGAGCCTGCGCCAGTTTGCCAGCGCCACGACGCTCAACACGAGCGCGCTGGTGTACAGCTCCGTCCCGTGTACCACGATCACCGCGCCGACGAGCAGCCCGGCCAGAACCGTCAATTGCCAACTCGGACGCTCAATGTAGAGAGTCGCTACGACCCACAGCCCAAGTACGAGGACGATGCCGAGAAGCTGTGGCCAGCCACTCCACATCTGGGGGTAGTACGTAAGCAGATACGTCAGCGAGCTAAACAGGGCGGCCAGGCTCGCCGTCAGGAGGTCGCGTGAGAGCAGACTTGCAAGTCCAAAGATGGCCACCGGTATCACTAGAGTGATGCCAAGCCCCAGGTACGTTGCCCCGAATGCCGTGTCGACCCAGGGCAAGGCTTGCAGCGCCGCTCCAAACAGGGCCGCGAGGCCGGGCGGATACCAGCTTGCATGCGCCGTCGCGTGCCGGAACTCGTCGCTTGTCTCGACGTGGAATGCACCGTCATGGGGCGACAGGGGAGCCTGGACTCCCCCGAAAGCGATGGTCAGGCTGAGCAACTCGACGCCAATCGCGGCGGCGAGTGAAGCTGCAGCGAGCGGGTCTTGCTTTCGGAAGCCGTCCAGACTCGCGGCGAGTTGGCTCCGGTCATGCGCCACAAGGCCGATGCCTACCGCCGCGCAGAAGACGACCAGCAACCCGGCGATCGGTGGCGGAAAGCCTAACGAACCGCTCCACGTCGAGACGACAGTGGTTAGCGCCAGTCCGGCCGATGGAGCGAGCCCCAGCGCAGCCGGCCCTTTCGCCAGCGCCAGGCAGCGCAGCACGGCATACCCCGCGCAAACGGTCAAAACTGCGAAAAAAATTGCGACGAGCATCCCGCCGGCTGGCGCGCTCAAGCTGAGCGCGTCATAGTAGTTTGTCAGACGCGTGCAAAGCGAACTAGATTGGTCTGTGGCAGGCGAAAACGCGCGTTTGACGCCAAGGGACTACTCGCGCGTGGTGGCAATCATACCGGCGTTCAACGAAGAGCGGACCGTCGGGAGTGTCGTGCTCAGATTGCGCCAACTGCTCGGTACCGTCATCGTCGTCGACGACGGCTCGCATGATGCGACCGCGGAAGTGGCCCGCCTGGCGGGCGCAGACGTTGTCAGTCACCCCAAGAATCGCGGGTACGGTGCTGCGATTCAGTCTGGTCTCGAGGCAGCGCAGGACCTCCACCCCCAGGCCGTGGTGCTGATGGACGCAGATGGGCAGCATCGATTCGAAGACGTCGAGGCGCTGGTCCAGCCGATTCTGGCTGATGAAGCCGACGTTGCGGTCGGTTCGCGCTTCGCCGACGCCCGGACGCGGGTGCCCACGGTGCGCCGCGTTGCCCAGCACGGACTGACCTGGCTGACCAATGTCAGCTCAGGCGTCAAGCTCAGTGACTCACAGAGTGGCATGCGGGCGTTTGGTCCTCAGGCATTAGATGTCTTGCTGCTGAAGTCGAGCTCAATGGCGGCTGCATCAGAAATGCAGTTCCTGGCTTCCGATGCTCAACTCCGCGTGTGTGAGGTCCCGATCGAGATTCGCTACTTTGGAGACGTCAAGCGCAGTGCCGTATCGCATGGCCTCGATGTGCTCAATGGGATCTTGTTGCTCGTTTCGCAACGCCGTCCGCTGTTGTTCTTTGGTGTGCCCGGTTTGCTGCTGGTGATGATCGCATTGTCTCTCGGGCTCGACGTCGTCCAGACTTTCGCACGGGTCCGCGTCCTGCTGGTTGGACAGCTCATTTTCACGGCCGTCTTCGCCATCGTCGGTACCCTGGCTATGTTCATAGCCCTCGTGTTGAACGCACTGCAGGGTTTACGAACCGAGCTGCGCACGCGCAAGTGAGCCCTTCGCCAGCAGCGAGCGTCACGGTCATCATCTTGACCTACAACGCGCGGAGGTTCGTTGCTCGCTGCCTGAGCGCGGTGCTGGCCCA
>DASYKL010000389.1:0-4570 GCA_035995405.1 Chloroflexota bacterium | reverse complement strand
TCCGACGATGATCGTGGTCGTGCCGAGATCAGGCTGGATCACGACCAGGGCGGCGACGACGCCGACCATGATCGCGAACGGCAACATGCCGCGCATGAATTGGGTGACCAGCGTGCCGCGCCGTGCCAGCCAATCGGCCAGATAGAGGATGATGGCCAGCTTCGCCAGCTCGCTTGGCTGCACCTGCACGGGTCCGAGTTTGATCCAGCGCACGGCGCCGTAACTGCTCGATCCAATGCCCGGCACCAGTACCAGCACCAGCAACACGGTGCAGATCAACATGATTGGCAGCGACACGGCGCGCCAGCGGCGGTAGTCCATGCGCACCGCCAGCAGCATGCCCAGCGCTCCCACGCCGATCCACACCAGCTGGCGAATCAAGAAGTAGGCGTCATCGCTGAACTCATTGTGGGCGACCACGAAGCTGGCGCTGTAGACCATGAGCGTCCCGAGCACCAGCAGCGCGATGGTGCTCGCCAGCAGCAGGTAATCTGGCCGTCGCGCGTCAAGCTTTTCGACGGGTAGACGCGCGCTGTCGTAGCTCATAGGGCATTCACCGCCTGGCTAAAGTCGCGGCCGCGCTCTTCGAAATCGCGATACATGTCGTAGCTGGTTCCCCCCGGTGACAACAACACGATGTCTCCTGTCCTGGCCACTCTCGCCGCCTCTTGCACGGCCTCAGCCATCGTCGCGGTGCGGCTGATTGCCTGATAGCCACCGTCCGCCGTCCGAATTGCGTCCGCAACCAGGTCGCTCATCTCACCGAGCAGCACGACGTGCTTCACCCGTCGGGCGATGAGCCGCGCCCACTCGTCCATCGGCAGGTGCTTGTCGCGCCCGCCAGCGATGAGCACCAGCGGCTCGTCGTAGGCCTGCAGCGCGGCGATCGATCGTTCCGGCGCCGTGGCGATCGAATCGTCGACGAACTTCACCCCGTCATGCTCGGCCACGGTTTGCAGCCGATGGGCAACACCTTGGAAGGCCCGAATCGCCGCCCGCATGGCGTCGCGTTGAATCCCCGCCGCGTGCGCCGCAGCGCTGGCCGCCAGGACGTTGGCCAGGTTGTGCCGACCGCGCAGCGGCACTTCGTCACTGCTGACCAGCGGCTCACCCAGCAGCATCAACGTGTCGCCCGCCAGATAAGCCCCTTCGACCACGCCGTCCAGGCTGAAGCGCAACGTCCGACCCCGCGGCCGATAGCGCAACGTCCAGGCGTCGTCGGCATTCAGCACGGCGAAATCCGACGCGGTCTGATGCGCCAGGATCTGTCCTTTCGCCGCCCAGTACGCCTCCATCGTGGCGTGCCGATCGAGGTGGTTCGGCGTGACGTTGGTCACGACGGCGATACGCGGGCTGACCTGCAGCGGCTCGAGCTGAAAACTGGACAGCTCCATGACCACCCAGCTCCGGTCCGACATCTCGTCGAGCTTCCCCAGTAGCGGCCGCCCGATATTGCCGCCCACGAAGACATCCCGCCCTGCTCTGAGAAACATCTCGCCGACAAGACTGGTCGTGGTGCTCTTGCCCGCCGACCCCGTGATGCCTAAAACGGGTGCGGGACACAGCGCAAAGAACAATTCGACCAGGGAGCTCAACCTGATCCCTCGTCGCCGCGCCTCTTCAAGTAGCGCGTGCTCGGGCGGCACGCCCGGCGACGCGTACACGATATCCACCCCATCCAGGTGCGACAGATCGTGCCCGCCGAGCCGTAGCTCAACCCGCGCCGCCGTTCCCAGTGCCTCGATCGCCTCGGCCAGGTCCGCCGCCGAGCGCTGATCGCTCACCACAACATTCGCACCGTGCGCCGTCAGAAAGCGCGTCAAATCGAGCCCTTCGCGCGCCAGTCCAATCACGAGCGCCCGCTGCCCGCCGATGAGCGCTCGAGCCGCCGCCGCAACTCCCAATTCCCGACTCCCAGCTCCCCTAGACAAGTGCAAGTGCCACTCCCAGCAAGCCGCTGACCATGCTGATCAGCCAGAACCGCTGCGCTACCTGCGTTTCGCTCCAGCCCATCATCTCGAAGTGGTGATGCAGCGGCGCCATCCGAAACAGCCGCCGCCCACCCGTCAGCTTGAAGAACACCACCTGCAACATCACCGATAGAGCCTCCGCCACAAAGACGAAGCCGATGAACAACAGCAGCAGCACCTGCCCCAGCATCATCGCCACGATGGCCAGCGTCGCCCCGAGCGCCAGCGAGCCCGAGTCGCCCATGAACACTTCAGCCGGATGAGCGTTGAACCACAGAAATGCCAGCAAGGCGCCAGCCACCGTGAAGCAGAACGTCACCAGGTAAATCTGGCCGTACTGCGCGGCGATGATGCCGTAGGCGGCATAAGCCACGGCCGCCGTGTGCCCGGCGAGCGAATCGAGCCCATCGGTCAGATTGACGGCGTGCGAGGTGCCCATGATCGCCAGCAAGGACAGTGGAATGACCCACCAGCCGATGACAAACGGTGCTCGAACCCCTGGCAGATAGAGAAAGTCGATGCCCAGACCCGTCGGCCGATCCCACAGGATGAACGACGCTACCAGCGCCACCAACCCGAGCAAGGCGAACTTCGTCCGCGCTTTCATGCCTTCGCCCTTGCGGCCGACGAGCGTCAGGCGATCGTCGTACCAGCCGAGCAGCGTCGTGAGCGCCATGACGGCCATCGGCAGCAGAATCGAGCGACCCGACTCGCGATACAGCAACAGGGTCAAACAACCTGTCACTGCCAGAACGACAACGGTCACCAGAAGCCCACCCATCGTCGGCGTACCCGTCTTCTCGATGTGTGTGCTCGGGCCGTCGATGCGGACTTTTTTGCCCAGGCCAGATCGCCGCAAGTAGGCCAGGTACGGGTAGCCCAGCACGATGGTGATCAGAAATGCCATGGCCGCCATGGACAGCGCCGTCGACACCTGGCTCTACCCTTCACCATCGGCACGGATCGCGCGGACCACCGCGCCCATGCCCATCGCCAGCGAGCCTTTGACCAGCACGTCGTCCCCTGGTCGCAATCGCGATCGGAGCAGCGCGACGATGTCGTCCTGGCTCTGCGCCTCGAACACCTGCTCCACTTTCAATCCCGACCGTCGCGCCTCATCTGCTGTCGCCTGGGAACGAGGCCCAAACGCGATCAGCAAGTCGAGCACCTTCGCCGCTCTGTTCCCCACCCGTCGATGCCCAGGCTCCTCCTCGGAGCCCAGCTCGAGCATGTCGCCGAGCACAGCGATTTTGCGTCGACCAGGCAGCTCGCGCAGCAAGTTCAGCGCGGCCAGCACCGATTCCGGACTGGCGTTGTAACTGTCGTCGATGATGCGCGAGCCGTTGATGCCATCGACGACCAGCAGCCGTAGCGTCGGCGATAAGCCGTGCAAGGCTTCGGCGACTTCGGTCAGGGAAAAACCTTCTTCCAGGGCAACAGCCGTTGCCGCGAGCGCCGCGTGAACGCTATGTGCGCCCAACAGCGGCAGATGTACACGTCGGTGCTTGCCCGCGTGGTGCAGATCAAATTCCACGCCGCGTAGGCCACGGCTGTGGATGTCGTCGGCGCGCACGTCGGCGGTGTCGGTGACACCGTAGCGCACGATGCGCGCCGACGTGGCGTCGGCCATCTGCGAAACGCGCGGATCGTCCGCGTTCAGGACGGCGACGCCGTTGGCCGGCAGCTCCTCGACGAGCTCTTGCTTCGCCTGCTGGATACGCTCGATGGTACCCAGCCGCTCGAGGTGCACTGGCTGCACAGCCGTCACCACGCCGATACGAGGTCGGGCCAGCCGCGCCAGCAGCCGAATGTCGCCGATCTGATACATCGCCATTTCGAGCACTGCGATCTCAGGTGCGCGCCGCTCCGACCCCAGTCCGTTGAGCACTGTCATGGGCAGGCCGACTTCCGAGTTCAGATTGCCTTCGGTCTTGAGCACCCGTCGCCTGGCGCTCAACACCCCGCCCAGCACTTCCTTGGTCGTCGTTTTCCCGATGCTGCCCGTGATGCCCACCACGTCCAGCTTGGGTTGTTGATCCAGCGCAAAGCGCGCCATTTGCAGCAGCGCTTCATGGGTCGACGGCACGACAATGAGCGGTGGCCCATCGGCCGTCGGGTCGAGCGCCCAGACACAGTCCGCGGGCACGCGCTCCACCAGCGCCCCCGTCGCACCGCCCGCCAGGGCCTGAGCGACAAAGGCATGGGCATCATGCTTCTGGCCTTTCAGAGCCACAAACAGTGCCCCGGGCGGCACGTCGCGCGAGTCGACCACAAGTCGCGAAAACCGCACCGCGGCGACCCGTTCGCTCCGCGACCCGCGCAGCTCGCCACCAGTCGCTTCGAGTACCTCGGCCAGCGTCAGCACGCGAGTGCCACGCTACGGCGACGGCGGAACACGGTAATAGGTGAGCAGCTCTTGCGCCAGCTCCTTCAACACGGGGGCAGCCACCACCCCGCCATACAGCTTCTCGGGCCCATCGAGCCGAATCAAGACCGCAAATCGCGGCGCCTCCGCCGGAAACAACGCCACCAGCGAACCAACCGTCAACGCCGTGTTATAGCCAACGTCGGTCGGTGTATCCGCGGTCCCGGTCTTGGCC
>DASYKL010000388.1:0-3891 GCA_035995405.1 Chloroflexota bacterium | reverse complement strand
CAGACGCGAGCGCAACGATGATGCTGGCCAGCTCAACCACAAAATCTGAAAAATCAGACGGCCCGTGGCCCTCGAGTGTATCCAGCGCTTCGCCCACCTCCAGGGCGTTGCCGACCGCTCGACCGAGCGGCTGCGACATGTCGCTGACCACGGCCGCCATGCGCCGTCCCGCCCCCGTGCCGATCTCGACCATGGCCTGGGCCGCCGCGAGGGCGCTCTCGTGATCGGGAAAAAACGCCCCCGAGCCGGCCTTGACGTCGAGCACGATCACGTCAGCCCCGGCCGCCAGCTTCTTGGACATGATGCTGCTCGCGATCAGCGGCAAGCTGGGCACGGTCGCGGTAACGTCGCGCAGCGCGTAGAGCTTGCCATCGGCGGGCGCCAGGTCAGCCGACTGGCCAGTGATGACGATACCGACCTCGCTCAACTGGCGGATAAAGCTGGCGGCGTCGAGATCGAGGCGGATGCCCGAAAACGCTTCGAGCTTGTCAATCGTGCCGCCGGTGAAGCCCAGGCCGCGGCCGCTCATCTTGCCGACCGGTATGCCGCACGCCGCCACCAGCGGCATGACGCCGAGCGTTGTCTTGTCGCCCACGCCACCCGTCGAGTGCTTGTCCGCCACCAGCCGGCCGATGGGCCGCAGATCGAGCTGCTCGCCGCTGGCGGCCATCACCTGTGTCAGAGCGGTCATTTCCTCGGCCAGCATGCCGCGCCAGCAGACCGCCATCAGCCAGGCGGACAGCTGGTAATCCGGCACCTCGCCACGGACATAACCGTTGATCAGCCATTCCAGCTCGGCGCGCGAATGCGACCCGCCTTCGCGCTTCTTTTCGATCAGATCGACGATACGCATGCGACCTCGGCCACGTCGTCGCACGCCAGCGTGGACGTCATGCTTGGCTGGCCCGAACGGAGATAGACGCGTGGGGCACGATTGCCCAGGCGGACCAGCAATTCGTGGGGAATGATGCCAGCTGACTCGGCGAATTCGTCGAGGCTGATTTCGTCCTCCCCCTGGTGACCCAGTATCACGACTTCGTCGCCAACTTCGACGTCGGGCAGGTGTGACACATCGGCCATCGCCATGTCCATTGAGACGGTGCCGACGAGCGGCGCGCGCTGCCCGCGGACCAGTACACGACCGCGATTGCTGCACGCCCGAGGCAGCCCATCCGCGTACCCACAGGCGATCAGCGCTACGCGCATTGGCCGGTACACCTTGTACGTTCGGCCGTAGCCAACCGACGAGCCGATGGCGGGAGTGTGAAAGCGCACCACCCTGGCTTTGAGCGAGACTGCGCCACGCAGCGAACCAACGCGTGGGACCCAGCCGGTGGCGTAAGCGCCAGTGAGGGCGATGCCCGCGCGGATCGTGTCGAGGCCCGAGCCGGGCACGCGCAGCGCCCCTGCCGAGTTCGCCGCGTGCTTCAGACCGAGTACGTAGCCCTCGCCTTCCAGCTGTTGGCAAATCGCCAGAAACCGCGCTAGCTGCTGATGGGCAAAGAATGGGTCCGGGTCGTCGGCGGCCGCGAAATGGGTGTAAAAACTCTGCAGCCGCAAGGCGGACAACGTGTGTAACGCTCGGACGATGGCCATGGCCTCTTCCGGCGGCGCTCCGTACCGCGTAATGCCCGTATCGACTTTGACGTTGATCTCGAGCATCGCCCCTGCCGCGCCCGCTGCAGCCGCGAGCCGTTCGGCAGTCGGCCAGTCGGTGACCGTGGGGTTCAGGCCCAGCGTGACGACCTCAGCGCAGTCGTCCGGATCGATGCCACCCAACAGCAGGATCGGAGCGCTAAAGCCCGACCGGCGAAGCAGGCGCGCCTCCGAGAGGCGGGCGACGGCAGCGCCGCGGGCACCCGCCGCGATCGCCGCGTTGGCCACTGCAAGGGCGCCCATGCCATACGCCTGAGCTTTGACGACGGCGGTAACGCCGTGCTGTGGCTGGGCGGCGGCCTGCAACGCGCGGACGTTGTCGGCGACCGCGTCGAGGTCGACTTCGATCCAGCACAGCATCTTGTGAGTCTATCGGCGACGGCGCGCCAGGGATCGGCCATAAACTGTTGCAGACACGATGGCTACGCCCCAGATCGAGCTGAGTGGACAGCTTCCGCCTAAAGACCCCACCGACGCGGAGGCGTTCTCGCGCTGGTACACCACAGCGATCCGTCGCTCGGAATTAGCTGACTATTTCGAGGCCGTCGGCGGCACGATGGTGATCCGCCCGTACGGTTTCAGCCTGTGGGAAAACATGCAAGCCGAGCTGGACAAACGCTTCAAAGCGACCGGCCACAAGAACGCCTACTTCCCACTCTTCGTCCCGGAGAGCTTTCTCAAACGCGAAGCCAAACACGTCGAAGGGTTTGCGCCCGAGGTCGCCTGGGTGACCCATGCCGGTGGCGAAGAGCTGGCGGAGCGCCTGGCGATTCGACCGACCAGCGAGACGATCTTCGGCCACTTTTATGCCAAGTGGATTCAGTCGTGGCGCGACCTGCCTGTCCTGATCAACCAATGGGCGAATATCGTGCGCTGGGAAAAACGAACGGTCTTCTTCTTACGCACGACCGAATTTCTGTGGCAGGAAGGCCACACGGCCCATCGCACGCGCGAAGAAGCGCACGAAGAGACGATGCGCATGCTGGGCGTGTATGCCGATTTCGCCGAGACCGAGCTGGCTCTGCCTGTTATTCGCGGCGAAAAAACGACCGCGGAGCGCTTTGCCGGCGCCGAGTCGACGTTCAGCATCGAAGCATTGATGCCCGACGGCAAAGCGCTGCAGAGCGGCACGAGCCATTTTCTGGGCCAGAATTTCGCTCGCGCGTTCGACATCAACTTTCTTGATCAGGATGGCGAGCGCAAATTCGTCTGGACGACGAGCTGGGGCATGAGCACGCGCATCCTTGGTGGCATGCTGATGGCCCATGGCGACGACGGTGGGCTGGTGTTGCCGCCACGCGTCGCGCCAATCCAGGCCATTGTCGTGCCCATTCCAACCAGGTCAGATGACGAGGCGAGCCAGGTAAGTGAGGCCGTCGCGGCGGTCGTGCGGGCGCTGAATGCAACGGGCGTGCGCGCCGAAGCCGATTGGTCCGACAAGCGCCCAGGTTGGAAATATGCTGAATGGGAGCTCAAGGGCGTGCCCGTGCGCGTTGAGATCGGTCCACGTGACCTGGCCAAGAACCTGGTGACGCTCGTGCGGCGCGACACACGGGCTAAAGAACAGGTGAGCGTGGAGGGCGCAACCGCACGGATTAGCGAATTGCTGATCGACGTGCAGGCCGGCTTATTCGAGCGAGCCGTCGCCTTCCGCGCGGCGAATACGCACATCGTCGAGGATTACGACACGTTCAAGCGGATCATGCAGGAGCAACGCGGGTTCATCCGCGCGTTCTGGTGTGGTTCGTCGGAGTGCGAAGGCCGCATCAAGGAAGAGACGAAGGCCACGATTCGGGTTATTCCCGAGGATGCCGAAGCTGATGGCAGCGGACGGTGCGTGTACTGCGGGCAGCCGGCGACCAAACGCGCGCTGTTCGCTCAGTCGTACTAGCCATGCCGCTGCGTCAAACAGAAGAAGAGCAGGCAGAGTTTGCCAAAGCACTGGCCTCGATCGCCGAGCAGGGGCCGATGTCGCAGGGCGAGATCGACATGTTGTCGGTGCTGGACGGCGACGACCTGCGACGCTTTCGCGAGGTATTCGAGAAGTTGCCCGCCGGGGCGCGCGCCAGGCTGATCAAAGCACTGCACGGCGCGGCTGAGGATCGACTGCGGCTCGACTTCTCGGCGCTGAACCAGCTAGCGCTCGACGACCCGGACTCTATTGTGCGGCTGACGGCGATCCAATCCACCGTCGAGGACCAGAGCGAGACGCTGCTCCGCAAGTTGCTGGACCTG
>DASYKL010000387.1:0-10833 GCA_035995405.1 Chloroflexota bacterium | reverse complement strand
GAGGGGCGACGTGGGTCGATTCTTCCATGGGCGTATCGTTGCGTCCATCGCGCTGGGGCTTTCGCTCTTGCCGGCGAGCGGCTTTGCTCAAGCGGCGCCGACGTCACGGCCAAGCTCGGCGGAGCTGGCCGCCACAACGTCTGCCGGTACCGATTGGTTGACGTTTGGGGGAGCACTGAACAATCAGCGCTTCTCGACGTTGAATCAGATAACTACCAACAATGTGTCGCAGCTGAAAGGCGCCTGGATGACTCGCCTGGGGTCAGGTAAAGGCTCGAAGTACCGCTTCGAACCCGACCCGCTGGTCATCGACGGCGTGCTGTACATCCCATCCGGCAACGACGACATCTTTGCCATTGACGCCAAGACGGGCAAGAAGATCTGGGAGTATTTTTCCGACATCCCGCAAGTCAATGACCTGGTGTGCTGTGGTTGGGATAACCGCGGTGTCGCCGCGGGCGAAGGCAGGATTTACTCGGGCCAGCTTGACGGCAGCCTGGTGGCGCTCGATCAGAAGACGGGCAAGATCGCTTGGCGCACGCAATTGGAGGACTACCGCGACGGCTACAGCATCACCGGCGCCAATCGCTACTTCGATGGGCTAGTGTTCAGCGGGATGTCCGGTGGTGAGAACGGCATTCAAGGCCGCTTTTATGCGCTCGACGCCAGGACCGGCCAGGTGGTGTGGCGATTCAACACCGTTCCCAATCCGGGTGAGTTCGGTAGTGACACCTGGCCGATGAACGATCCGGATCCGATCAAGGCCAACATCTACAAACATGGCGGTGGAACGGTCTGGCAGGCCCCAGCAATCGACCCAGAACTGGGCATGCTGTACTTCAGCACCGGCAACGCCGGCCCATGGGAAGGCTCGTTGCGACCAGGCCAGAGTCTGTTCACGTCCTCGATCCTCGCGCTGGACTACAAGACCGGCGCCTACAAATGGCACTTCCAGCAGGTCCACCACGAGATCTGGGACTACGATCAGCCGAACTCGCCGGCGCTCTACGACACCGTCATTAACGGTCAGCCGCGGAAGGGTCTCTACCAGGCGGGCAAGACCGGCTGGCTGTACTTCCTCGACCGGTCCAACGGTCAGCCGCTGATCGGCATCGACGAGAAGCCGGTACCGCAGGAGGCACGCCAGAACACCTGGCCGACGCAACCGTATCCGCAGGGTGACGCGTTCGTGCGCCAGTGCCCGGAGCCGGACCCGAATTACCCATTGTCCGGCTGCATCTTCACGCCATACTGGGACGTGCCCGTGTTGCTTCTGCCGTCAGCGGGTGGTGGCTCGAACTTCAACCCGACGTGTTACAGCCCGCAGACCGGATACGTGTACGCCATGGGTAACGAGTCCGATACGGCGCACATGGTCCAGGACATCCAGTTCGAGCTGGGCAAGCGGTACACGCGCGTCGCATCGGCATTGCCGCTGGGCCACAGCATCACGTCGACGTTCACTGCAATTGACAGCAAGACCAACAAGATCGCCTGGCAAGAGCGCAAACCGGGTGAGAGCAACAAGGGCGCCGTGTGCACCGCGGGTGGGTTGGTCTTCAGCGGTCAGGCCGACGGCAACCTGGTGGCCTATGACGCCGCGAACGGCACCAAGGTGTGGAGCTTCCAGACCGGCTGGGGCATCGGCGCTCCACCGATGACCTATGCCGTCGATGGCAAACAATACGTGGTCGTTGCCGCCGGTGGGAACCGCGGTGGAGTGACGACCCTTGATGGTGACGCGGTCTGGGCATTTGCATTGGACGGGACCATCGATCAGGTGGCTGCCGCACCGCCGGTTCAGACCAAGGTAGAGATCACTGGTGCAGCCGTAACGCTTGGTAGACCAATGGGCCGGCCGCAAGACCAGGGCGGTGACCGCATCTTCGAAGGCTCGCTCGACATGGTTGACTACGACTTCTTTCCACGTCGTGTCCAGGTCCCGGTGGGGACGACAGTCACATGGGTCAACCGCGGTGCGGTGATTCATACGGCGACCGACTCGAGGGGCGCTTGGGATACCGGCGACGTGAAGTCCGGTGACGCGGGCGCGATCAACTTTGCGTCTGCCGGGACGTTTACGTATTCCTGTTCACCACATCCGTGGATGATCGGGCAGGTGATCGTTCAGTAAGCAGCCGTCGATCATCTGTTACGCGCGACGGGGGGTACATCGACGTACCCCCTGTTTGCGTGGGCACGGTGTCGGACCGAGATGGGGGTACGCTGGTCACGTGCTCACGGAGACGCCGGTGCTCATCGCGGGCGGTGGACCTACGGGACTGGCCGCGGCTCTGGAGCTGGGCACCCGGGGCATCGATTGCCTCGTGCTCGAGCCGCGTCAGACCGTCGCTTTCGATCGACCGCGTGCCAAGACGACCAGTGTGCGCTCGATGGAGCATTTTCGTCGCTGGGGGCTCGCTACCAGGATTCGAGCCGTCGCGCCGCTGCCAGTTGCCTGGTCGCAAGACGCCGTCTTCTGTACCAGTTTGCTGGGCGACGAGATCACTCGTATCCACGATGTGTTTGCCTTGACCGCGCAGCGCAGCGAAGTCTTTGCCGAAACCAGTCAGCAGATTCCGCAGCCGCTTGTCGAGCAGGTGATGCGCGATGCGCTGCGCGACCTGCCATCGGTCACGTTTGCCGCTGGCTGGTCGCTGACGAGGCTGGCCGAAGGAAGCGCTGAGGTGCGGGTCGTGGCTCATTCGGCGGGCGTGGCGCGCGAGATCCGCGCACAATATGTCCTGGGGTGCGAAGGGGCGACGAGTCCAACACGTGCGGCGATCGGCGCCAGGTACGTCGGTCGCTCCGACTTGCGGCCGAACTTCAACGTAGTCTTCCGTGCGCCTGGCCTGGGTCAGCGAGTGCCGCATGGCCCGGCGGTGCATTACTGGGTGTTGAATACGGCCGTACCCGGGCTTGTCGGTCGCCTGGACCTGCAGGACACGTGGTGGGCCATGGCCATGGGCGTCGAGCCTGATGTCGGCAACGCCGATCCTTATCGCCTGATTCGCGGCCTCGTCGGCGGCGACATCGAGGCGGACGTCCTGTCCACCGATCCATGGACGGCGCGGATGCTACTCGTCGATCGCTATCAGTCAGAGCGCGTGTTTCTCGCCGGCGACGCCGCGCATCTCAATCCGCCGTGGGGTGGCCACGGCTTCAACACGGGTCTGGGGGACGCGGTCAACGTGGGCTGGAAGCTTGCCGCGACCATTCAGGGTTGGGTCGGACCGGCTGTGCTGGGCAGCTACCAGGAAGAACGTCGACCGGTCGCGCAGCGGACGATCGACGATGCGACGCGCAACATGAGCATGTTGTCGGCCGAGCTGGCAGCAGCCGCGGGCGATGCGGACCTGATCCACCGCGCCAAGGAAAGCGAATTCCACAGTCTGGGACTGGTGCTGGGCTATGCGTACAACGACTCGCGCATCATCGTGCGCGACGGATCGCCCGCCGCGCTCCCGAATTCACGCGTTTACGAGCCGACGACTCGGCCAGGCGCGCGCCTGCCGCACACCTGGCTGGCGGATGGCCGCTCGCTCTACGACGCGCTCGGACCTGACCTGACGGTGCTGCAAGTGTCAGCGTCCGCCGATCCGTCTGCGCTGCTGTCTGCCGCGCGGCAGCGCGGCGTGCCACTCGCGCTGCTTGATGTCGGGGGGCTCGACCTGTCCGAGTGCCTGAAGGGGTCAATGCTCATCGTACGGCCCGATCAGCACGTGGCCTGGCGGAGCAGCGCTGGTACGCTCGATGAGCGAGACGCGCATGGCGTCCTTGACACGATACTCGGCTGCGCCAACAACGGAGGCGGATCATGAATCAGCATGAGTGAGGTAGAAAACGGCACTCTTTCGACGGCGGTCCGCGACCTGTCAGGCGATCGGCTTACGGCCGAGGTCATGTCTCGCTTCGTGGATGGACCATCACCGCGCCTGGCAGAAGTCCTGCAAGCGCTGGTGCGGCACCTGCACGCTTTCGCCCGCGAGGTGCACTTGACCGAAGACGAGTGGGCCGCGTCGATCGAGTTTCTGACGCGCACGGGCCAGATGTGCTCCGACACGCGCCAGGAGTTCATCTTGCTGTCCGATGTGCTGGGCCTCTCCATGCAGGTCATCGGTATCAATCATCCGGCTGCAGCTGGATCCACTGAGTCGACCGTATTTGGACCATTTTATGTTGCTACGACGCCGCGCTATCGCAACGGTGACGATGTGGCGAATGGCGCGCGCGGCGAACCGTGCTATATCGCCGGTCGGGTGCTGTCCACCACTGGTGCGCCGCTGGCCGCGCGGCTCGAGATCTGGCAAGCCGATAGTGAAGGCCTGTACGACGTGCAGCGGCCGGAGCTGACGGCGTCGCAGGGTCGGGGCGAGCTGCGCGCGGAGGACGACGGCCGATTCTGGTTCTGGACCGTCAAGCCGGAGCCGTATCCGATTCCGGAGGATGGTCCGGTGGGGCAGCTGATGCACGCCACGGCGCGATCGCCCTATCGACCAGCGCACGTCCACTTCCGAGTCAGTATGCCGGGGTATCAAACCGTAACGACGCATGTGTTCGCGTCGGGCGACCAGTATCTCGACAAGGACGCGGTGTTCGGCGTCAAAGAATCACTGATCGCGCCGTTCGAGCGGCATGAGCCAGGCGTCGCGCCGGACGGGTCCACACGCGAAACGCCGTTTTACAGCATGACGTACGACTTCGTTCTCGCGCCTGTCTGACTCGGGACGGTTCACACTCGCTTCGCTGTGTGAACTGGGATAATCGGACCAAGGTCCAATGGGCCGACAGACCACAGCCCATAGCTGGCGGGTCTGGTGTTCTCCAACATTCGGGGGTCGGACGAGACGGACTCGTCCCCTCGATTTCTCTGGAGGACACAGACAATGTCAATTCGATCGATCGCCGCACCGCTGACTGGACTCGCTCTACTTGTGGCGGTGAGTGCGCCGCCCGCTCTGGCAGCAGGTGGCAGTGGAGGCGGCGGCAGCAAGAATGTGAGCACCTGCATCAAGGTGAGCTCCACCGCCACCGCGGCGTTCAGCTACTACAGCAGCTTAACGCTCAGCGACACGGTCCAGAATTGCGGGAACCAGGCGCAAACGCTCGAAACAGTGTTCTCGGCGGGATCCGGCGCGTCGGCTGGCTGCGCCACGCTCATTGGCGCCGGTCGGACGTATCAGACCACGGTGGCGGCAGGCGGGCGCCTCAAGCAGCAGGCGGGGTACTGGAATTTCGATACGAGGATCGCGTGCGCCGTTGGTGATCCGATCATCGCGTCTGTCGTTGCGCCCGATGGCACTGTACTCGCAACGACAACGGCGACCTGGCAGACGGGCGTAACGCCCTAGCCAAAGTGCCAGAGACCAAGGTCCGCGGGCGACTTCGGACTTTGGTCCCTACAGCGCGGCACAACGAAGCGCGGAGCGGCGTCGTTGAAGCCCTATGGAGGATTGCAACCGTATGTATGTGTCGATAGTCCGCTGGATAATGGTGGCTGGGTTGGCGGCGCTGCTGAGTGTGCCGAGCGGTGTGTTTGCGGAGGATGGTCGGGCTAGAGGTCGCGGGTCAGATGACGCGGCTCAGGTTGGGTCGCGCGACCAGAGCGACGATGTGGTAGCCGAGCCAGGCGACGACCGTGGCGGTGACCGGGCGCTGGAGCCTGGCGACGACCGCGGCGCCGATGACGGCGTGGCTGCGCCAGCGGCGACTGTCGCAGCAGCGGCGCCCTCAGCGCCGGTGACGCAGACGGGCGGGGTGGCCGTCAACGTGGTGGACGGCAGCTCGGCGTCGAGCTGGACCTATACGCCCGCGCAAGTCACCACCATCGTCGGGACAAGGTTGACCTGGACCAACACTGGCGCCGAAGCCCACACCGTCACCTCCGACGATCGGACGACCTTCGATTCACGCAATATGGCGCCTGGCGCGACGTTCAGCTGCACGCCAACCACGCCAGGTACGTTCGCCTATCACTGCGCATATCACCCGTTCATGACGGCGACGCTCACGGTCACGCAGTAGGCGGTTGGCCCAGGCCATTGCGGGCCGCCAACAGGGCGGCCTCAACGCGGCTACGAACTTGCAGCTTGGTCAGAATATTGGTCATGTAGTGCTTGATGGTCTTTTCCGCCAGACCGAGCTTGAGCCCGATCTCCTGGTTGCTCATACCGCTGGCGACGAGCTCCAGCACCTGCCGTTCGCGGGTGCTGAGCTCGGCGAGCGGATCGTTCGGTCGCGGCGCGGACATCTCGCGTAGCAAACCGAAGGCCAGCGACGGCGCCACGTAGACCTCTCCCCCACTGACGGACCGCACAACGTTAGCCAGATCGCGCGCCGAAACGCCTTTGAGCACATAACCAGACGCGCCGGCCTTCATCGCCGACAGCAAGTCGTCTTCATCTTCTGACACGGTCAGCATCACGATCCGCGTGGCGGGACAGGCGGCGGCGATCTGAGCCGCGGCGGCAATCCCACCTCCTGGCATGGTCACGTCGAGCAGCACCAGGTCCGGCAGCTCATCACGCACAGTACGCAATGCACTGGCTGCGTCGACCGCTTCGCCGACCACATCTATATCGGGAGTAGCGCGCAGCGAAGTGACCACGCCCTCGCGGAACAGGGGATGATCGTCGGCGACGACCACGCGAATGGCGTCCGTTGGCTGGGTCATGCCTGGGCGGGCACCGCGAGTGGCCAGCAGACGCGCAGGGTAGTCCCCTGGCCGGAGGCTGACTCGACGTCGAACGTGCCGCTGAGCAGCTCGGCTCGTTCTCGCATGCCCGCCAGACCGAGTCGATTCGTCGGTGAGGTGCTCGTCGAGTCAAAGCCAGGCCCACGATCGCTGACGGTGAGCCGCAGGGTGTCGGCGTCGCGACTCAGATCGACCTTCACCTCTGCGCCGCGGCCGTGCCGCGTCGCATTGGACAGTGCTTCTTGCAACGTGCGCAGGAGGGCGATCTTGATTGGCAGCGGCGCCTGGTCGGGCAAGTCACGCAGCTCACGGGCCACCGGCGTGCCGCTGCGTCGCTGGTGATCCTCGATCGCTCTGGTCGCGACCGCGGCAACGGAGAGCGAATCCAGCTCGGGTAGACGCAAGCCAGCGGAGATGGCGCGAACTTCGCTGAGCGCATCGCGTACCGCGGCGTGAACCGTGGCGAAGTCGGATCCGGCTTGTGACTCGGTTTCGCCGTTCACGTACGGCGTCCGGAGCGTATCGAGCCGCAGCAACGCCAGCGCTAACGCCTGGCCTGGCCCATCGTGCAGGTCAGCGCTGATGCGTCGTAGCGACTGCTCGTTGAGTGCTGTGGTTCGACCAGCTGCCTGCCGCACACGCTCATGCAGGCGCAGGTTCTGGTCCAGCCGTTGCTGCAGCTCTGCTTGCTGCCGTCGAATCGTGTCGCTGCCGCGTTTGACAATGCTAGCCAGGAGCAGGTACGTGATCAGGCCGATGCCGGCGACGACGGCCCACGAGCGCAGCTGGGCATCATGGATCTCGGCGTCCAGCGCATCCGGCAGCAGGTAAAACTCGTTGACGGCGATGATGCGCCCGTCGGTCGTCTGGCGGACCGGTGCGTAGACCTGGACCAAACGGTTCCAACGCCCGCGCTCGTTGATGTTCTCGGGCTCGCTGAGCGTGCTGATGTCGGCGGCGACTTCGCCGCCCGCGGCACGAGCCAGGTCAGCGTCGATGGGAAAGGTCTGGCCGACCAGCGAGCGGTCGGGTGAATACAGGACGCGGCCATCGAGCGACCAGATCTTGAAGAGCACGACACCCTGGCCCAAACCGGTGTTGGCGACGAGATGGTCCAGGGCGGCGGTATCGGCGGACGTGAGCCAACGATCATCGGTGGCGAGGTCCTGCAGGCTCGAGCTCAGAAAGCTGTCAACGTACAGCGCGCTGACGCCCGCGGTGCGATCGACGACGCTGGTTTCGATCTGGTGGCCAATCCAGGCGCCGGTAACGATGACGCTGCCGAGGACGACAACCAGGCTGGCCAGCACGTACTGGCGGGCCAATGACCAACGCCGAGCGCGCGCGGTCACTGTTGGCATTCGCCCAATTTTACGACCGCGGCTGGCGTTGGCCACGGACGATGGGCCGCTTCCGTTTCAGACCAAGGTCTATCGAGGGGGTACGGGCACGGGGTCAGGGGAGGGTCGCCGGCTTGGCATGGCCTTTGCGCAGCGCGGGCGCGTGGGCGGCGCTGTGCGGGTTCTGGCTTGCTTCGCGGGTTTGTATCTGTTGTGGCTGCTCCTTGTGGGCTCGACCGATCCTGTCGAGTTGGCCGGCGGGGTGCTGGGCGCCGCAATTGCCGTGTTTGGGTGGCATGTGGTCTGCTCGCGAGACGAACTTTCTTTGGCGCTGCGGGCGCAATGGTTCATCATTCTGGCGCGGCGGCTGCCCTGGCATACCCTGGCGGATTGCGGTCGCGTCCTGAGCGTGCTGTGGCGACGCGCCAAGGGTGAGCACGTTCGCGGCACCATCAAACGGGTGCCGTTCGATCCGGGTGACTCCGATGACCCCTACGCTCTCGCTCGGCGGGCGCTGGTCGTCGCCGGCGTCTCGGTTGCCCCGAACGCCGTCGTCGTTCGTATCGACGGCCGCGACCTGATCCTCCACGAGCTCGTCCCAACCCGCCAGACTGTCGCAGACCCCAAGTGGCCGCTATGAACCTGTGGCTCGCCGCCACGCTCGGGCTACTGCTGGCGCTGATCCCGTGCGGCGTGGTTGTCCTGCGCGGTGGCCGCTTCGATCGCCTGGTCGCGCTGCAGCTCGCCACGCTGGTGACGGTCCTGGCGCTGGTGACCCTGGCCATTGGCCTGGAGCGGTCGTCGTACACCGATCTGGCGCTCACGCTGGCCCTGCTGGCCTTCCCCGGCACGCTGGCGTTCGCGATAACCCTGGAGCGCTGGCTATGAGCCTTGATCTCGCGGTTGCGGTTTGCCTGGCGTTCGGTGTGGCCATCGAGCTTGCCTGTGGCATCGGCGTGCTGGTGATGGACAACGCGCTGGATCGGCTGCATTTCGTCGGACCCGCGACTATCCTTGGCCCCCTCGCGTTCGCCGCCGCCGCATGGCTACAGCGTGGCGCAGATCAGGCCAGCATCAAAGCCACGCTCGTCCTGCTGCTGGTGGTCCTGGCCGGGCCGGTCCTGTCGCACGTCACAGCGCGCGCCATCGTCAACCGCGCTCGACGCCCATGAGTGTCTTGCAAGCTGTCGTGTTGCTGCTGGTCGCGTGTGGTGGAGCAGGCGTTGTCCTGACGCGCGAACCGTCGCGTCAGGCGCTGGTGGCGAGCTTGAATGGGCTGCTTCTGACGCTGATGTTCGTCGTGTTTCAAGCGCCGGACGTGGCGTTGTCGGAACTAGCCGTCGGCACCGCCGCGGTGCCGTTGATGATCCTGTTGGCCCTCAGCAAGACGCGAATCGAAGCCCGTCGGACGAACCACAAGGACTCCCAGTGAGACCGCGCCAGCGGGCGATCGTGGCGCTGCTCGGGGGTGCGCTCCTGGCTGGTTTCCTCTGGTGGGGTGCATTAGGGCTGCCGTCGTTTGGCGCGTACGCCGGGCCCTACGGCGACGTCGTCAACGCCGCGGCGCCGGCCGACCGCCAGGTGCAGAACGTCGTGACGGCGATCAACTTCGACTATCGCGCGCTCGATACGCTTGGTGAAGAGTACATTCTGTTCGCGGCTGTCGCGGCGGCCGCGCTGCTGTTGCGCCGTGTGCGGACCGAACGCCAGGAATCGGATGCTGCATCGGTCAGCGAGAGCGAGCCAAACCAGCCGAGTGAGGCGCTGCACGCCTGGGGTCTGGCGATGGTCGCCTGCACGCTGCTGTTCGGCGTGTACATGGTGGTCCATGCCGTGACCAGCCCGGGCGGCGGCTTCCAGGGCGGCTGCGTCCTGGCCAGCGCCTGGGTGGTCGTGTTCTTGACTGGTGACACGCGGTTGCTGCATCGCGTGACCAATCAGAATCTGGTCCAGCTGGCCGAAGCAGTGGGCGCCGGGGCGTATGCCGCCACCGGCCTGGCGATGGTGGCGCTCGGCGGCGTGTTCCTGCAGGACCTCTTGCCCAACGGCTCACTCGGCTCGCCGCTGGCTGGTGGAATGATGCTCGTCATCAACGCCGGTGTTGGCCTGGAGGTGACCGCCGGCTTCGTGCTGATCCTGCTGGAGTTTCTGCACCAAACCAGTGAAACGTTGGAGGGTCGCTGAGTACATGGACCACCTGCCCTATCTGGTAGCGGCATGGCTGTTTGTCATCGGTTGGTACGGCATCATCACCAGCCGCAACCTGATTCACCTGATCCTTTGTCTCTCGGTGGTCCAGTCGTCGACGTACGTATTCTTGCTGGCGATCGGCTATCGCACCGGTGCTACGGCACCGGTCTTCAACGATGTTCCGCCAGGCACGCCAGCCGTCGACCCACTGGTGCAGGCGTTAGCCCTTACTGACGTGGTCGTTGGGGCGACGGTGACCGCGCTGCTGCTGGCGTTGGCCGTCCAGGCGCACAAGCAGAGTGGCACGCTGGATCCGGGCGGCGTCGAGACCATGCGGGGGTGATGTCCGCCGACTGGTTGGCACCGCTGCCAGTGGCCGTGCCGCTCCTGACCGCCGCGGTACTGGTCGGCGGAGCACCGTTGTGGCGCGAGCCAGTCGCCAGCGCGCTCGGCGTTCTCGCCGCCCTGGTGACCACGCTGTGCTGCGGTGCGCTGCTGGTTCAAGCCAGTCAGGGCACGCTGGTGTACTGGTTCGGCGGCTGGCAACCACACGATGGCGTGGCGCTCGGGATTTCGTTTGTCATCGATCCGTTGGGCGCGGGCATGGCG
>DASYKL010000386.1:0-3445 GCA_035995405.1 Chloroflexota bacterium | reverse complement strand
GGACATCTGGAACGCGCATCTCGGCGGTCGACATGACGTACGGGTGCTCGCCGAATCGTGCCCGTTGATGCTCACGGGCAATTATTACGCGGTCCCGAATGACCGTCGACGACTCGCCCTGGTCGGTGCCTGTCAGTTTCTCGAAGTCGACGCGCGGGACGGCCAGGTGGAGGTCGATGCGATCCAGCAGCGGTCCGCTGAGTCGTTTTTGATAACGCGTGACAAGCGACTCGGGACAGACGCACGGCCGCGCCGTATCGCCGTAATACCCACACGGGCACGGATTGCGGGCCGCGATCAACATGACTTTGGCGGGAAACGTGAGCGTCCCGCTGGCACGCGAAATGGTCACAATGCCGTCCTCGATAGGCTGGCGCATGACTTCCAAAACGCGGGGATGGAATTCCGGCAGCTCGTCGAGGAAAAGCACGCCGCGGTGAGCCAGGCTGATTTCGCCCGGCCGCGGTGAAGACCCACCGCCGACCAACCCGGCATAGCTGGCGGTGTGATGTGGGGCGCGAAACGGCCGCAGGCTGACCACCGGGCTGGCTGGCCCGAGGACACCCGCGACGGAGTAGATACGCGTGACCTCGAGCGTCTCGTCCGCCGTCATCGGCGGCAGGATGCCGGGCAGAGCGCGCGCCAGAAGCGTCTTGCCCGACCCGGGCGGACCGGTCAGCAAGACATTATGTCCACCAGCAGAAGCTATCTCGAGGGCTCGTTTGGCATGCTCCTGGCCACGTACTTCGGCGAAGTCGAGCACGTCGTCGGGTAATGGAGCGGCGCGGAACTCCGTCGGTTCGACCGTGGGCAGAAAGCAATCGCCTTTCAGATGGCTGATCAGATCGGCCAGGCGCGCAACCGCGACGACTTCAACGCCGTGCAACAGGGCGGCTTCGGCGCCATCTTCGGCGGGGACGAACACCCGCCGCAGACCCGCAGCGCGCGCGGTCGCCACCATCGGCAGAATGCCCTGCGTATGCCGCAGCTGGCCATCAAGCGAGAGCTCGCCAACGAACAACGTGCCAGGCGGCGGCGGATCGACCTGCCCAGAGGCCACCAGGATCGCGACGGCCAGCGGCAAATCGTAGGCCGGGCCGTGCTTGGGCAGCTCAGCGGGCGCGAGATTCGCCGTGATGCGCCGCAGCGGGTAGACAAAACCGCTGTTCTTGATGGCCGTCCGCACCCGCTCGCGCGCTTCTTTGACCGAGCCGCTCGGCAGACCGACGAGGAAAAAGTTTGGTAAGCCTTGCTGGGCAATATCGACCTGGACATCGACCAGCCGCCCTTCCAGTCCGACGACCGCGGCGGTCGTGATACAGGCCAGCATGCGCAGGCCAACGTAGCGCCGTGACCGTCACCGGAAGCGTCACGCGAACGCGCCAAAGCGTCATGTGGACGTCACAATTGGGTTGTGTTGTACCTGCTGATCGAGCACTACAAGCCCGGCCGGGCCGAGGATGTGTACCGACGGTTCCGCGACCACGGACGGCTGGCGCCGGCTGGGGTTGAGTACCTGGCAAGTTGGGTGGAGACGGGCTTCTCGCGGTGTTTTCAGGTGATGCGGGCGGAGCGGCGGGAGTTGCTCGAGGCGTGGATGGAGCAATGGGTGGACCTGGTCGAGTTCGAGGTGGTCGAGGTGCGGACGTCAGCCGACGCGGCGGAGGTCATCGCGCCGCGACTCTGAGGGGCTGGATGGCACGGTTTGTGTATGACGGCGAACAGACTATGGGCGCCAGTCACTTCTTTGTTGGACTCGGAGCAGGCATTGCCATTTTGACGGTGCCGGTTTTGACGATGGGTTCCGGGTTGGATGTGCCACAGCGCGTTGTGGCCTTGCTCAACGACAGCGCGACACGCAGCGCGGTGAACGCATCGGCTGATCTGACGGCGGTCAATCGACCGCGCAGCGGGTACAAGCCGGGCGATCCGACGCCCGGGCCTGAGACGCCGCCAACCATCGCCGCTGTGCTGTCACCGACCGCCGTGCCGAAGCAGACGCAGGTCGTGGCGGCAGCGCCTGCCGTGCCGCCGCCTGCTGGCGCAGTGCGGACCGGCGTGATTCGAGGGAACGGCGCACCTGTGGCGGTGCGACGAGTGGCCGGTCTGGAAAGCAGCGATGACCCCGCTCTGGCCGACGGCTCGCCCGTCCTGGTGAGCACCAACAGCGGGCTGCAGGTCGGCGGGCAGCCATGGCGGGCAGTCCGTGGGCTGAATGGCGTCACTGGCTGGGTACCCAGCGCGCAGGTCGCCGTGGATGGCGAAGCGCCGCCACCTAACCAGGCAGCCAGCGCTGGGGCGACCAATCAGAACAGCGCGTCGATTTCTTCGAGACTAGCTACGCCGATGCCTGGGCCGATCCTCGTCGGCATCAGCCCGACCGAGCTGGCTACCAGCGAGCGGCTGAGGATTGCCAATACGGACGGCGTCGGGGTGGTTTTGCGCAATTCGCCCAAGGATACGGACCGCTCGCGGACGGGGGTCGCTGACGGCGCCGTCGTGGGTGTGGTCGGGCGCTCGGGAACAGATTGGGTCCACGTGCGGACCGATGCTGGCCAGGATGGGTGGGTCCCGGCGCGCTATGTTGTGCCTGGGCCATGAGTCCAATCACTAGGCCATCGGTGGCGAGTGGGATATAACGAGCGCGCTGGTATGACCGCGCCCGTTCAAGCAGCCGACCCGATGCTGCAAAAGATCATCGATGCGTTAGAAGAGATCCGCGCCGAGGAGTTCGATTACGAAGTCCTGCGCGCGGCGTCGGATGTGATGGGCGAGGACATGCTGACGACGTGGCGGCCGTCGCTCTCGTACCTGCCACCTGAGCACCGTGAGGGTGAGTACCACGTGACCGTGTACGCCAAGGGAGCGTGCGAGTCGTGTCCGATCAAGAGCTCGCACGTGGGGAGTATCGAGCCGAAGGTCCGCGCCCTGGTCGGGGCAGAGAATGTGTTTGTGCACGACTATTTCGACTGGTTCGATACGCAGTTCTCGGTTTCCTACGGCGACTGATTTCTTGATTGAGGGTAGCTGTGGCTACCTCCGCCGCGGCTACTCCCCGGGACCGTGTGTGCAGGGCCGTGGCCGATCACGCCAGCCCGGACCCGCTGCGAGGTTGTGAACGGGGCTCGATTGGCCAAGCGCTCGCGATAGCCGGACGCCTTCGCCACTTCGCCCGGTCTCTTCAAGGCGGCGGGTGCCTGCGGGGCGCGCGCCCGGGCGGGCGATCGTGCGTCGGTGCGTCACCCGAGCGAGTCGCTGCCCGTCGTGACGCGCGAGCGATCGCGCCAACGGAAGATACGCCTCTCTCGGCGACAGGCGGCCCGGCGACGGGCGCGTGAACTGATCGGCGTTGGCGTGGAACGGAGGTTGGTAGGCCGGTGCGGCGACAAATTGGCGCCGAATTGGGCTGTGTCGACAGGGAAGGTGTAACCATCGCAGCGCTTCT
>DASYKL010000385.1:0-7192 GCA_035995405.1 Chloroflexota bacterium | reverse complement strand
ACAACAGTCTCAGCTCGCACTCGAGCGGCGACGTCCGTAGCCTGGAGCGCCTGGCCGCCGCTGACGGCCAGCCAGTGCTTTTGGTCGACACGCTCGCCGACCGGGTGCATCGGTCTGGCCGGCAGACCGTTGTGGTTGGCTCCGGCTCACCAGGTTCGGCCTGGCTGCAACATCCGCGCGCGATTGATGTCGGTGATCCGCTCATTGCCGACGGAGTCGCGGCCATGCGCCCCTTCATGCAGGCAATTCGCGCACGCTTCGGAGCGTTGCCCAGCCGACACGCTCTGCCCGCTACCGCCTGGACGCGTTACTTCACCCGCATCATCACCGACTTCGTCCTGCCCGAATTGCCCCCGACATTGCTTGTCTTCTGGCACACCGACCCGGATCACACGCTTCATGCGCGGGGCTACGCGGCATCCGAAACGACGCAATCGCTGCGCGACGCCGACGCCAACCTCGGCGCCATTGTGGCAGCGTTTGAGCGCCTCGGCTTGCGCGATTCAACCACCTTCGTGGTGACTTCCGATCACGGCGGCTCGACCATCACCCGCCGAGCTCATCCGTCGCGTGACCTGACTCCGTTACTCAACGATGGGGCGGTGGCCGAGAACGGCGGCTCGGTATTTGTGTACTCGTCTGACCCGAACCTGGTGCAGACGATTCGCCAGTTCGACTACGTAGGTCCAATCTTTACGCGCGATGGGCGCGACCAGACCTTCCCGCTGTCGCTCGTTGGACTCGATGGACCCCGAACACCAGACGCGGTATTTTCATTTGTCTGGACCCACGAAGCCGTGGATGGCGTAGTTGGGACAGCCACCGGTGCCGAGAGCAAGCTGGTCATGGACCATGGCTCCATCAGCCCATACGACCTGCGCAACACCCTGGTCATGCAGGGACCTGATCTTCGAAGCGGGTGGCGAAATCCCGCACCGGTTGGCAACATCGACATCACTCCCACGTTGACGCACCTGCTCGGCCTGGACGAAGGTTCGCCGATGGACGGCCGCGTGCTGTCTGAGGCCCTCCTCAACTGGACGGGCGGCGATCCAGAGTGGCGTACTCGCGAAGAAAGGCGCTCCTTTGTGGCCCGTGGCCGCCACTTGCGCCAGCGGGTGTGGTTCGATGGGCTCGGCTCGAACGACTATCTGGCCGGCGGCACCGTTGAGCCAGATACGGGTCGCCCAGCGTAGACGAAGAGTGCCGAGCGGCGCCGTGACCAAAATGGACAAAATGCGGCTAATGTAGACAACACTATACGCCTGAGCGCGGTTGCCATACGTTCGTGAGACGATGCAATCGGGGCCTGCTATTGAGCTGCGCGGCGTCTACAAACGCTTTCCAACCGCCTCGGGCGGTGCCTACACCGCGTTGCGGGATCTTTCGTTTCAAGTAGGTCCGGGTGAGTTTTGCGCGGTCGTCGGACCAACAGGATGTGGCAAGTCAACGACGCTAGGACTCATTGCCGGACTGGATGCGCCGAGTATCGGCGAAGTGCGCGTTTTCAATCAGCCCGTTAAGGGCCTGGTCGAAGGCGTCGGCTACATGTTCCAATCCGATGCCGTTTTTCCATGGCGCGATGCACTCAGCAACGTCATGGCCGGACCGCAGTTCCGCGGTGTGCCGAAAAGTGAGGCGGCTGACCGAGCACGAGACTGGCTCCAACGAGTTGGACTGGAAGGCTTTGAGCGTTACTACCCGCACCAGATGTCGGGCGGCATGCGCAAGCGCCTGGCCCTGGCCCAGACCTTCATCAATCAACCGCGCATTTTGCTGATGGACGAGCCATTCAGTGCGCTGGACGTGCAGACGCGCGCACTCATGGAAAATGAGCTGCTGGGGTTGTGGTCATCGCTCAATGCGTCGGTGGTGTTCATCACCCACGACCTGGAGGAAGCGATCGCTCTGGCGGACCGCGTGTTTGTCCTCACGGCCGGTCCCGGCACGCTGAAAGGCGCCTACACGATCGATTTGCCGCGGCCACGCAATGTCAGTGAGATTCGTTTCGACCCCCGCTTCGTGCAGCTCTACCACGATATCTGGGAGGATCTGAGAGAGGAGGTGCTGGTCAGCTATGAGCGTGCCAAACATCGTCTCGCCTCCTGACGCCAAGGCGAATGTGGGGGTGGAAACGGGCGACCGTGATCTTGCCCGCGCACAGGCGGGCTCGCGACGCAACTGGCTGGTGCTGCTGCTGCGCGTGCTGCTCGGTGTCTTCATCGTCGGTGGCTGGGAGATCAGCACACGACTCGAATGGGTGGATGTCTTTTTCTTTGGCCAACCCTCGGGTATCGCCGCGCAGATCATTAAATGGGCCCAGAACGGTACTGCGCAGGGTCCGTTGTGGGAACAGATACTGGTCACGCTCGAAGAAACGATCCTGGGATTTCTCATCGGCGTGGTTCTCGGCGTTATCTTCGGCGTCTTTTTGGGCCGCAACCGCCTGGTCGCCGACGTGTGCGGGCCTTACATCAAGGCCATGAATGCCATGCCGCGTGTGGTGCTCGGATCAATCTTCGTGATCTCGTTTGGGCTGGGCATTCAATCGAAGGTCGCCCTTGCCGTTGTCCTGGTGTTCTTCGTCGTGTTCTTCAACGCATTTCAAGGCGTGCGCGAGGTCGACCGCAACCTGCTCGCCAATGCCCGCATCCTCGGCGCCAGCGAGCGCCAACTCTCCACCTCTGTCATTTTGCCGTCCGCGCTGTCGTGGATCATCGCCAGCCTGCATACCAGCTTTGGTTTTGCTCTGGTCGGCGCCATCGTCGGCGAGTATCTCGGCGCGGTGAAGGGCATAGGATTAATGATTGCAACCGCTCAGGGGACGTTCAACGCCAACGGCGTATTCGCAGCGATGTTCATTCTGGCGGTCGTGGCGGTCGTCGCCGAATGGGTCGTCACATCGTTGGAAAATCGCCTGATTCGATGGCGTCCAAACACCGTTACTGACGTTGGCCTGTAAGGCCCGACAACACACTCGTGGGAGGTCGCGTAGAAATGAACTACCGCAAGTACCTGTCTTTGAGCGTCGCCACCGGCATGGCCGTGGCGGTCGCTGCATGCTCGCCCGCCGCGTCGCCAGCAGCGACGTCTGCGCCGGCCAAACCGACGACCGCGGCGGCGGCGCCAACCACTGCGCCGGCCGCGGCTCCAACGACGGCTGCCGCCGCGCCGACTGCCGCCAAGCCGGCCGCCGCCGCTCCAACGACCGCCCCCGCCGCGGCCCCGACCACTGCCAAACCGGCTGTCGCGGCAGGTCCGCCAGCCAAGGTGTCGATCATGGTCGGCGGCATGGACAAGCAGATCTATCTGCCCAACAAGCTCACTGAGGCACTCGGCTATTTCAAGGACGAAAACCTCGATGTCACACTGATCGACGAGCCGTCCGGCGTCAGCTCCGAGACCGCCCTTGTGGCGGGACAGGTCGAATTTGGCTCGGGTTCGTACGACCACACCATCGACCTGCAATCCGCGGGCAAGTCGATCACGTCGGTGGCGCAATTGCTGGCCGAGCCGGGCGAGTGGGTGATGGTCTCGAAGCAGAAGGCTTCCAGCATCAAAAGCCCGGCGGATTGGCTGGGCGTAAGCGCGGGTGTGACGTCACTCGGCTCGGGCACGCACACGCTGATGCGGGCTATGGCGATCAAGGCTGGCATCCAGGTGTCGGATGTCAATTTTGTCCAGGCTGGCGCAGGCGACACTTTCATTGCCGCCATGAAGCAAGGCCGCATTGACGTCGGCATCACCACCCAGCCGACCGTGCTCCGCCTGCAGAAAACCGGCGATGGCCAGGTCCTGGTTGACCTGTCAAAGCCAGATACGACCCGCGCGGCGCTCGGCGGTGACTATCCGTTCATCTCGCTGTGGGGCCGCACGGACTGGATCAACTCGAACAAAGACACCACCCAGCACGTCGTGAACGCCTACGTCAAGACCATGAAGTGGATTGCGAGCCATTCTCCGCAGGAGATCGCTGACAAGTTGCCAGCTGACTACCAGGCGGGCGATCCGGGCGCGTATGTCCAGGCGCTGACCGACAGCATGGGCATGTTCACCAAAGATGGCCGCATGCCGCAGGGTGGTCCAGAGTTCGTGCTGAAGACACTCCAGTCGTTCAGCCCGGAGCTAGCGGCAAAACAGATCGACCTGTCGAAGACGTATGACCCCACGTACGTCGACAACGCCAACAAGTGAGTCTGTCGCGACGAAAATTCCTGCTGACAGGCGCTGCCGTGGTTGGATCCACGGCGGCGCTCTCGGCCGCCTGCGCGCCAGCTTCGCCGGTTCCTTCTTCAAGCCTGCCGCCCACGACCGTTGCGGCTCCAACGGCTGCGCCAACGCCTCTGCCAACGACTGCGCCGGCCGTGACCGCCACGCCGCTTGCGCCGCTCAAGATTGGCATGTTGTTGCCATACAACGAGTCATCCATCGGCGTGGACATCGGCCTGAACCAGAAGCGTGCGGCGGACCTGTATCTGAAACGCCAGGGCGGGAAGCTCGCTGGTCGCGCCGTCAGCCTGGTTTACTCATCCGAATCGGTCGAAGCAGCGATCAACAAGGTCAAGATGAAGACTCTGGTCGATACCGAAAATGTTGACGTGCTGATGGGCGGTGCCGCTGCTGATACCGCGTACGTCATTCGCGATGCTGCCGAGGCCGCCAAAAGGGTCTACATCGACACCAACGCGACTGCGAACGCCCTGACCCGCTCAGTTCCTGATTGCAAACCGAGCTGTAAGAGCAAATACGTCTTCAGAACATCGGCTACTTCGTGGCAGCTCAGCCAGCCGCTCGGCGCATGGGCGTCGAAGAATGGACTGAAGGACTTCTATGTGTGCTGCGTTGATGAGACCTTTGGTATCGAGTCTGCCGACGCCTTCGAGGCTGGGCTCGCCACCAACGGTGGCAAGGCCACCGATCGCAGCGCCGTGCCCAACGGCGGCGACTGGAGCAAAGTGGTCCCGATCATCAAAGCCCAATCGACCAGGAATGTCTTCGCCGCGTTCCATACCGACGATGCCGAGGGTTTCCTCAAGGCCTGGGACGACAACGGCATGCGCGACGCGGGCTACACCCTGTACGGGCCTGGCCTGCTGACCGAGCAGGAGGTTCTCAACCAGACCAAGAGTGCTGCTCAAGGAACCGTGACAGCCCACTTCTGGACGACCGAGCTCGGCAACGCAGAGAACAAGACGCTGGTCGATGTGTTTCCGCAGGAATACAAGGATGACGAAACGGGCGCGCCGGTTAGCCTGAACGGCTACGCCGTCCAGATGTGGGATGCGATGACGGCGTTGGACGAGGCGCTCAAGCAGACGAACGGCTCGACCCGCGACAGCGACGCCTTGATTGCCGCCCTCGAACACGTGTCCTTCAAGAGTCCGCGAGGCGTCTTTGCCTTCGACCCGGCCAGCCACAATCCCACCCAGGACATCTACATCCGCGAGGTGACGGCCTCTAACGGCCACCTGGTCAACGCCGTTCGAGACAAGCTGCCGTCCGTCGCCGATCCCGCCTCCTGACCTCGCGCCGCATACTCTTGGGCCGTTCGCAGCCCGGTATTACACTGCCTGACGGCTATGCGTGTCCTCAGTCGCATGCGGCTGGAAACAAAAGTCTTGCTGATGCAAGTCGGTATCGTGCTGCTCGTCGCCGGCTTGATTTCGGCAACGGTTGTCTCCGTGCTGACCACGATGTTCGAACAGGAGGCGGGCGACCGCGCCCTTGGCCTGGCCAGCACGGTCGCATTGATGCCCGCGGTCCGCGATGCCTTCGACGCGCCATACCCACCGTCAGTCATTCAGCCGCTCGCTGAATCGGTCCGCGAAGTAGCTGGAGTCAGCTTCGTCGTCGTCAGTAACCGATCCCTGGTGCGTTACTCGCATCCGAACCCGGAGCTGATTGGGCGTTCGCTCCTGGACCCCCCACCGCCGCCCGGCGGCGGCCTGCCGGAAGATGATGCGCGGCCACTGCGCGGTGAGTCCGTGGTGGCCCAGGAAAACGGTTCCCTCGGCCGTTCGATTCGCGCCAAAGTTCCAATCCGCGATATGACGGGCAATGTCATCGGCGCGGTGTCGGTCGGCATCCTGGCTGAGCGCGTTCAGGACCGACTGGCCAGTCACCTGGCGGAGCTTACGGGCACCGCCGCCGTCGCGCTGCTCCTCGGTACGGGCGTGTCTTTCCTGCTGGCTCGCCACATTAAAGGCCAGATGCTTGGCCTCGAGCCGGGGCAAATCGCGGCGCTGTTCGAGCAGCGGGAGGCGATGCTGCACGGCATCCGTGAAGGCGTCGTGGCGGTGGATCGGGCTGGCCAGATCACCGTCGTGAATGATGAGGCGCGCCGCTTGCTCAAACTGCCGCTGGGTATCGACGGCTGGCCCGTCCGCGAGCTGATTCCAGACTCGGGCCTGCCGCGCGTGTTGCGCTCCGGGAAAGCCGAGCCCGACCAGTCGACGCAGCTGAACGGACGACGGATTGTCGTCAGCCGAATTCCAGTGCGCATTCGCGGCAAGCTGGTAGGCGCCATTGCAACGTTCCGTGATCAGACAGAGCTCGAAGAGCTTGCACGCGAGCTGCAGGGAGCGCGCAGTTACGCCGACACGCTGCGCGCGCAAGCACACGAGTTCGCCAACAAGCTGCACACTATCGTAGGCTTGCTGGAGCTAGGCTGGCACGAGCAAGCGATTGCATTCATCAGCCAGGCAACGCGCGAGCAACAAGAATGGATCGACGAGTTACCTGCCCGCATCGCGGATCCGGAATTGGTCGCCCTCCTTGTCGGCAAGGCCAGTGTTGCGTCAGAACGTGGCATCACGTTTTCGGTGTCTGCACGCAGCAAATTGACCTCGGCAGGTGGCCTCGGTGGCGCTCTGGCGACTATCACCGGCAACCTGGTCGACAATGCGTTTGACGCGGTTGAAGGCCAGCCACGACGTGAGGTGACCGTCCGAATTCGTGAACGAGACAACTCCATACATGTGGAGGTCCGCGACTCCGGGCCCGGGGTGCCGCGCACGTTGCTGGCGCGGGTGTTCGAGTCCGGGTTCTCCACCAAAGCCAACGGCCGCGTTCCGCGTGGGCTGGGATTGGCTCTGGTCAAACGCCTGGCCATGGAGCAGGGCGGCGAGGTGAGCGTGCGCAACGACGGGGGCGCTGTCTTTGCGGTCCGTCTGCCACGTCCGGTTGCCGCGCC
>DASYKL010000384.1:0-27994 GCA_035995405.1 Chloroflexota bacterium | reverse complement strand
GACGCACCGCGTCCACTGGCTGCTCGCCAAGGGTCGCATCTCTCGCGACGCCTCTGGCAAGCCACTCCACATGACGGGCATTGCCATGGACATTACCGAACGCAAGCAAGCCGAAGCCGCACGCCATGCGATGGCCCACGGCGAGCGTCTGCGCGCGCTCGGCGAGATGGCGAGCGGCATCGCCCACGACCTGAATCAATCCCTGGCGCTGATCACGGGGTATAGCGATATGGTCCGTCAGGAGCTGTCGCAAGGGGTTCCCGAGGTCGGCCGGGTGCGCGAGATGATCGACATCACGGCACGCGCGGCACTGGAAGGCGGCAAGGCGCTGCGCGGCTTGCTGTCATTCGTGCGCACCCAGGATCTGATAGCCGAGATCGAGCGCATCAACGTGGCCGAGGCTTTGGCCGACATTGCACGGGTCACTGCCCCACGTTGGCGCGACCATGCGCAGGCGGCGGGCCGACCCATCACGCTGGAGGTTGAGGCCGACGAGGGCTCCTGGATCAACGGCTCTCCAGCGGAATTACGCGAGGCGATCGCCAATTTGATATTCAATTCCGTTGATGCCTTGCCCCAGGGTGGGACTATTCGACTGCGCGGGTGTCGATTGGGCGAGCACGTCGCCATCGAAGTGTCCGACACGGGCTGTGGCATGCCACCAGAAGTCGCCGCGCGGGCATTTGATCCTTTCTTCACCACCAAAGGCGAGCAAGGCACTGGTCTCGGCCTGGCACAGGTCCTGGCAATCGTCGAAAAGCACGGTGGCACGATCGATATCGACACCGCCCCGAATCGGGGAACAACCTTTCGAATGCAATTCCCACGTGCCAGTGTGCCCGTGGCGACCGGCAGTGTCGAGCCGGTCGAGAAGGCATTGGTGCCTGAATCAAAGCGGTCCGTGCGAGTGCTGATCGTCGAAGACGAGGAGCAGTTGGCCCGCATGGCCCGTATTGTTCTCGGTCAGCACGGGCATGAGGTCGTCGTGACCGCCTCGGGCGAGGAGGCCATCGAGCGTCTGCAAACCGAACGCTTCGACCTGGTGATCTCGGATCTCGGCTTGGGACCAGGCAAGAATGGCTGGGACGTGGCGAGCGAGGTGCGGGATCGTTGGCCGAGCACGCGCTTCGTGCTGGTTACTGGCTGGGGTGCGGCGATCGACCCGAAAGAAGCCGCACAGCGCGGAGTTCACGAAGTCATCGCCAAGCCATATCGCATCGCCGATTTGCGCCTCGTGGCTGACCGGGTGGCCGAACGGCTCAACAATGAGTAGATTTTGAGCGGCATGCGCGTACTCATCGCCGAGGACGACCCTGGCATTCGTGACCTGTTGCACGACCTGATCGCGCGGACCGGGCAGGCGGTCACCGTCGCCCGCGACGGCGAAGAAGCCTGGCAGCTCTTCACCAACCAGGGCGCCGACGTGATCATCAGCGACTGGTTGATGCCGCGCGTCGAGGGGCCCGAGCTGTGCCGTCGCGTGCGCGACAGCGATGCGCCATACGCGTACTTCATCCTTCTGACCGCGCTGGGCGATCAGCAACACCATCTGACCGGCCGCAAGTCCGGCGCCGATGACTATCTGGCCAAACCTTTCGACATGGAAGACCTGATCGCGCGGATGGTCACCGCCGAACGCGTGATCATGTTGCACCGCCGTCGCGAGGCGCTTCTGCGTCTGGCGCGGCATGTGGCGACAGCCACCGAGTCGCCGGCGCTCTACAACACGTTGCTCGAAGAAGCGCTGCAGCTGACCGGCGCGGAGGCAGGCGTGGTATCGCTGGCCGGGCAGAGCGCCGAAACGATCGTCGCCCAACAGCTGGTCGGCGTTTCCGAAGACGAGTCCCACGAGCTGCTCAGCTCGATGCGGGGCGTGGCGGCCAGCGCGGCGGCCCAGCAGCTGCCGGCGCGTGAAGGCAGCACCATCGCCGTAGCACTGATACACGAGGGCCTGCGGCTGGGCACTCTGGCACTCGGGACGCGTGATGCGCGGCGGACGTTCAGCCGGGAAGAGGCTGAGACACTCGAAACGATGGCCACCTTGTGCGCCGCCGCGATCGCAGCGCTTGAACGCGCCCGCCTCGAAGGGGTGCTGTTAGCAGCGCGGACCGCCCAGCACGAGTTGAACAATCGACTGGGAGTCGTTCTGGGCTATGCCGAGATGCTCGCCGAGTACCCCGACCTCACCGATGGCATGACGGAACTGGTCAACGAGATCGTCAGTGGCGCGAAAGACCTGGCCGAAACGGTCGATGCGCTGCGCCGGGTTACGCGCATCCGCGAAACGCCGCGCCCAAATCTGACTGGCACCACCCTGGACCTGACCGAGTCGGTTGCATGATCGCGCATACCGGCCGCACCGTTCTCATCGCCGACGACGATCCCAGATTGCGCAATCTGCTGATCTGGACGCTCGAACAGGGTCAGTACCACGTGGTCGCCGCGGAGGATGGGCTGCGAGCGCTCGAGATGGCCCGCGAAGTGAACCCCGATCTGTACCTGCTGGACGTGGGCATGCCGGGCATGAATGGCATCGAGGTCTGCCGCCAGCTGCGAGCCCAGCAGATCATCGAGCCGATCCTGATGTTGACCGGCTTCGGCAGCGAGGAAGACAAGATCGCCGGGCTTGAAGCCGGCGCCGACGACTACCAGACCAAGCCGTTCGCCAGCCGCGAGTTGTTGGCTCGGGTGAACGCCTTGCTGCGGCGTTCGAATGTGTATGCCAGCGACGGCTCGGTCGAGTCTTTCGATACGGGCGACCTGCGCGTCGATTTCGACCAGCACATGGCGTACAAGGCGGGCCAGCCGCTCGAGTTGACGCCCACGGAATTTAGCATCCTGGCGTTTCTGGCCCAGTCGCCGGGTGAAGTCCGGCCGAGCAAAGCGATCTTGAACAAGGTCTGGGGCCCGGCCTACCGCGACGAGGTGCATCTGTTGCGGGTGAATGTGGCTCGCCTACGACGCAAGATCGAGGACGTCGCGAGCGAGCCGCGGTATGTCATCACCCACGCTCGAGTCGGTTACTCGCTGTCCGCTTTGTAGGCCGACGGCAAGCCGACGGCGAGGCGCGTCAGTGCCTCAGAGACGCTCGATGTCGTGCTCGAGCTTCTGAAAACCACGATGCACTTGCCGCTCGATCTCCTGCAGAGCGATCAACATGGCCGGCCGCAGGATCGTCGGCACGTTTTCGCCGAGCAGATCGCGGACGTCGTCCGGATCGTCAACATGACGCCAGTCGCGGACAAGGCGCCGTGCGGCCTTCTCCTCGGGCTTGCTGGAGCGACCGCGGAAGAACAGAATGGCGACGATCACAACGCCGAGACCAATCAGCAGACCCTTCTGTTGCAACAAGTCGGACATCAGGGTCTGTTGCGTCCATTCCGAAGAGGAATATGAGTCGTATTGGCCCGCCGGCGACGATGACGTTGCGGATGCGCTATTGGACGAATTGGCTGGCGATGAATTGGCTGGCGCCGTAGACGCGTTCGGCGCCGCACTCGCGGTTGCAGAGCCTTGCGCTGGGGACGCTGACGGAGTTGACGGACTGGAAGAAGAAGAAGAAGAAGAAGAAGGAGAAGACGAAGAAGAAGAAGAAGGCATGTTGGCCATAGCTTTTGATGTCTCCCTTGGCAGGTTGCAACACCACAAATCGCAACCCGCGTGCCGTCGTAAGGTTCACAGCCATTGTCCGCTAACTGCAACCGTCGTTGCCGTCCTGTAACCGCCGGCGGACGTGCCTGGTGTTATGGTCTCAAGTGAGCCCAGTGCTCAAAAACGGAGGAACGCAATGAACTTCCGCGCTACGCACCAACTCAATTGCTGCTGGCAGGTTGATCGGTAACGGCCCCATCGGCGAACGGCGCCGAAAGAGGGTCAACCGTGCAGACTAGCACTTGTCATTCTTTACCGGAGCAATCGGAGTAATGAACTCGTAAATCCAGGCGCCGCCTCTTGCGCGAGGCGGCGCCTCTTTTTTTGCGATCTGGCGCGTGGCGCAAGTGAGCCGGTACACTGCGTCGGCTGGCGCCGTTCCTCGTCCGTAAACTACATCAAACCGTGTCGACGGAACCCACAGATATTGGTGATCGTCCAGGCCAGCCGGGCCGATCGATTCGCTGTTTGATTCGTTCAAGGGAGCCGTCGACAACATGTCGGGCGATATGACTTTGACCTGCCGCGACTGCGGCCAGGGTTTTACGTTCACCGCTGGCGAGCAGGATTTCTATGCCAGCCGTGGATTTACGGAGCCCACGCGCTGTGCGGACTGCCGCGCCGCACGACGTTCCGAGCGTGACCGCGGTTCATTCTCCGGCGGCGGCGGCGGCGGCTACGAGAGCAGCGCGCCGCGCGGTCCGCGCCAGATGTACGAGGCCGTTTGCTCGGGCTGCGGCAGCATCGCCCAGGTTCCGTTCCAACCGAGCGGCGAGAAGCCCGTGTACTGCTCGACGTGTTTCGAGCAACGCCGCGGCACCAACACTGGTCGCCCAGGCGGCGGCGGCGGCCGGTTCGCCGGTCGCGGCCGCATCTAACCCGCTTACGCCTCGACGCAAGGGCCGCTAGGCAAGACAGGGGATGCCGCAGGGTGTCCCCTTTTTGCTGCCCCTCAAGTTGATCTATCGGCGGCCGATAGTTACGTGTGCAGTCCTCAGTCGTGATCCAGTTCTTGCCTCGCGGCGGCGTGGATCGCTGTGTCCACTGTGGCGCCCCATTGGTTGAAGTGCCAGCCTATCCCCGCCAGGGCCGAAAACGTGCCTGTCTGGCAGGCTCCTCTGCCCGACGCCAGCCTGGCGCGTTGCCGTGCGGCGCACCACGCTGGGCCGACCGCGCCGCCTGAGCCTTAGTCGCGCAGCCGAAAGCGCTGCACCTTGCCGCTCGCCGTTTTCGGCAGCTCGGCCACCAACTCGACCCAGCGCGGGTACTTGTGTGGCTGTAACCGCTCTTTGACCCATACCTGCAGCTCTTCCGAGGTGACCGGGCCCCGCGGTACGACGTAGGCTTTGGGCTTCAGCAAGCCCGCCCCGTCTGCCGCTCCAACGACGGCGCACTCCACGACGGACGGGTGGCTCAGCAGACAACTCTCGATCTCCAGCGGCGACACCCACTGACCGCTGACCTTGAAGACGTCAGTGGTCCGCCCCTGGTACCACAGCCAGCCATCTGCATCCCGGACATAACGATCACCAGTCCGTAGCCACTCCCCGACAAACGTCTGCTTCGAACGATCCCGCTGATTCCAATAGTGGAGCGCCGTCGAAGCAGCCTTTACCAGCAGCTCGCCCGACTCGCCGGCCGGCACATCGAACCCATTTTCATCGACGATGCGCGCCTGGTGATCGCCGATCATCCGTCCGCTGGAGCCCGGCCGAACGTGCCCAGGCAGATTTGAGCAATAGATGTAACCCACTTCGGTACTGCCCAGCCCATCGAGTAGCTCAACGCCCGTTGACTCCGTCCAGCTTCGATAGACCGGCTCCGGTAACGGTTCGCCTGCCGAAATGGCCAGGCGCACACTCGCAAGCGTCCCCTCAGGCGCGGCCGCGCACAGCTGCACGAACGACGTGGGCACGGAAAAAAACAGCGTCGGCCGATGACGGCGGATGATGTCCAGCACGTGCGCCAGTTCAGGCCGGTGCGGCGTCAGGATGGCCGTCGCTCCAGCCAACAGCGGCAGGAACAGCGAATTGACCAAGCCGTAGCTGAAGAACAGCCGAGCAACCGAAAACGTGCTGTCTTCTGGAGTGATGCGAACGACTTGCCGCGCATACGGCGAAACGCACGCCAGCATGTCGCCGTGCAGATGAACGACGCCTTTCGGGCGGCCGGTCGTCCCTGACGAGTACAGCCAGTAGCACGGCTCGTCGACACCCGTCGGGTAGGGCTCGAGCTGGTCAGCAGCCGCCGCCATGGCTGCCTCGAACGACCGCCCGCCGTTTCCTCCAACCGTCAACACACGCGGCACGTCGTAGCTGCCAGCGCCGAGCAGACTCGCGTCAGCGATAAGCGCTTGCGCGCGACTATCCGCGAGCATCAGCTGCACGTCAGCCTGGCGGGCAGCCGTGTTCAACGGTACGGGCACCGCGCCGATCTTCATCGCCCCGATAAACGCGGCGATGAACTCCAGGCCATCGGGCAACAACAGTGCGACCCGTTGCTCCGGGGCGAGGCCAGCACCGCGTAACGCATTGCCAGCGCGGTTGACCATCGCCTGCAGGCCGGCATAGCTCACATCGCCGCTGTCGAGGCGTAGCGCGGGTCTGGAGCCACGTCCTTCGGCCACGTGCCGGTCGACGAGCGGCACGGCCATGTTGAATACCCGGCCATCGGCGCGGCACGGCAGGTCGAGCACGATGCAAGGCTACAATGCGCCCAATCGGCTATGACCCGCACGCTTGGCAGCGAGCTGCCCGACCTCTTGCGGCAGCTACTCGACGGCGCAGCGGTCGCCGCCTGTTCTGAAGAGGATTTGAATCCGGCGTTCCTCCTGGTTACTGCTGACGAAGCAGGCTGGCCCCACCTGGCCATGCTCAGCCTCGGCGAGCTGGTTGCTGTCGATCCACACACCCTCCGCGCTGGCCTGTGGCTGAATAGCACCACGACACGCAACCTCGGCCGTGACGGGCGCGCACTGCTGGCCGTCGTCGCCGAGGGCAATGGCTACTACGTCCGCCTGACCGCGTCGCGCGGCGCCGACCTGGATCTCGGACCCGACGGCCGCCTGGCCTATTTCGTCCTGCACATCGACGAAGTCCTCCTCGACGCCGCCGAGTACGCCACGCTGACGTCAGGTGTCACATTCCGTTTGCACCAGCCGAAGGACGTCCTTCCACGCTGGCAGCACGCCATCGCCGCGTTGCGCGCCGCATGAACGAACAAGAACAGCGTGAGCTCCTGGCGACGTCCTGCCACGTCCTGTACAAGCTCGGTCTCTCGGATTACCTCGGCCATCCGAGCGTGCGGCTCGACGCCGAGCGGGTCCTGATCAAGCCCAAGCATTCGCCCCAGATCCGCGGCATGGATCGCATGGGCCCAGAGGACATGGTGGTCATTGACCTCGATGGCACCCTGGTCGAGGGCGAGCACCAGCCGCCATCCGAGCGTTTCATCCACACCGAGATCTACCGCGCCCGGGCTGACGTCGTCTCAGTCGTGCACACACATCAGCCGATGTCGACACTGCTCGGTATCGTCGAGCTGCCCATTTTACCCCTGCTGCACGTCGACTCGATGGTCCTCGACCAGGATCCGGTGCCGATTTTTCATTGCGCCGAGCTAATCGTCTCGAGCGAAGCAGGCAAAGCAGTAGCTGTAGCGCTCGGCTCGCACCCCGTCTGTCATCTCCAGGGCCACGGCATTGTCAGTGTCGCCGCAAGTGTCCAGGAGGCGACCCTGGGGGCCATCCACCTCGAACGACTGGCCGAAGCAAACTATCGAGTCGCACAGCTCGGTCGCACGCCGCGGGTCATCCCGCAGTCCGAGCTGCAAGCACTCAGGACACAACTCGCCGCGCCCGCCGGGCGTTGGGCGTACTACGCGGAGTTGGCAGCCCCATGATCCAGGACCTGCGCCAATGGTTGAGTGCCGTCGATGAGCTCGGTGAGCTCGTGTGCGTCGATCAGCCGGTCGATCCGATCGAAGAAATGAGCGCGGTGACCTATCTGCTCGCCAAGCAACAGCCGTCGCCGGCCGTGGTCTTCGAACATGCCAAGGGTTTCGAATCCAGTCCGATCGGCGCACGCTTGCTGTGGAACATCCTCGGACCGAGCCTTCGACGTACGGCGCTGACGATGGAAGAGCCCGCGGATACACCGGCGCTCGAGCTCATCCGACGCGTCAAGGAGAAAATGGCGCGGCGCATCGAGCCAGAAGAAGTGCCTGGCCGCGACGCCCCGGTGTTCGAGCACACGTTACGTGGCGATGACATCGACCTGACCAGCCTGCCGTTTCCAAAGCACTGGCCCATGGATGGCGGTCGCTACGCCGGTACCGGCGACGCGGTGATCACCCGCGATCCGGACTCCGGCTATCTCAACGTTGGGACGTACCGCATGATGGTCCAGGGGCCGCGGCAGTGCGGGCTGTACCTGTCGCCGGGGAAAGACGCGCGCCTGCACATCACGCGCGCCTGGCAACGCGGCGAGTCGATCCAGGTCGCCGCAGCGTGGGGAATAGATCCGCTGTTCATGGTCGTCGGGTCGCAGACCTTTCCCAAAAACGTGTCCGAGTATGAGTTCGCTGGTGGGATCAAAGGCCAGGCGATTCCCGTCGTGCGCGGCCAAACCACCGATTTGCTGCTGCCGGCCAATGCCGAGTTTGTCATCGAAGGCGAAATTCGACCTGGCTCGATCAAGAGTGAGGGCCCGTTTGGCGAATTTACGGGCTACTACGGCCGACCTGAGGCGGGCGCGCCGCTGGTCGACGTGACGGCGGTCCACTTTCGCTCGCGGCCGATTCTGACCAACGCGTTGATGGCCGATTACCCGTCCTGCGAACAGAGCGGCTTCTTTGCGATCGCCCGCTCGGCGCGCATCTGGGCTGACCTCGACAAACTCGGCATTCCCGGTATCCAGGGCGTGTACTCGCATCCCGCGGCGGCCGGCGGTTTCGGCATGACGGTTCTCTCACTGGAGCAGCGCTACGCGGGCCACGCCGCACAAGCGCTGGCGCTGGCGGCACAGGTGCCGGGCGGGGCGTACTACACCAAGTGGATCATCGCCGTCGACGAAGACGTCGATCCGACAGACATGGATCAGGTGATCTGGGCGATGGGCTCACGGTGCAACCCAATCGAGGACATCGACATCCTGCGCAATACGTGGAGCACGTGGCTCGATCCGACGCAGAATCCGCCCGAGGAGCGGCCATACGGTTCCAAGGCGCTGATCAACGCCTGCAAAGAGCATCGCTACCTGCCCGTGTTTTCGAAGCGCACTGCGTTGCGCAAAGAGATGTACGACCAGATCGCCGGTCGCTGGACCTCGCTCGGCCTTCCTGGCGCGGCGCCCAGCGTCCGCGCCTACGAGACAGACCAGGCCGTCGTCTACCACGAAGAAGGCAACTTCGAGCCCGGCGCCAAGAACACTGGGGCCGCACCACCCCGCAGCATGTAGGGCGGCTAGCCTCAAATACGCGTCGGCACGTTTCTTGATAAGAATGGAGGTCATGGCTCGTCAGGATGGCAGCCCACCTCAGCGGTGGCTGAGCGGCTTCGGAGCGCTGGACTGGCACACCGATGAACGCGCGTACGCCTCGCTGCTCGACGCGTTGACCCGCGACCGGCTCGAAGTAGAAGCGGTCGAACGTGAAATGCAGGCCACCGCGCGGCGCAGCCTGGCGGAAGTCCAGGCCGACCAACACCGCGCCGAGCGCGACGAGCTTGCCGAAGCCCGCCGCGAGCTCAACGACTTCCGCGAGGCGATGAACGACGTCCGCCAGCGCGGCGGCACCGACGGCCTGGCTGAGGTCCCCTACGACAGCCGCGTGCCGGCGGAGAACGAAGCCGCCGATGTTCTGATCCAGTACCTGGTTCGGCCCGGCTACGCCGAAGTCCGCACCGAGGAGCCCAAAGCCGGCGAATACGTCTATAACATCCGTGTGGATTGGCCCCGCGTGCGTGAATTAGCCGAGTCGCAGGGCCACCCGATCAGCCACTGAGCGCCGCTGACACTCACCCAAAGAGGGCCCGATTCAGGCGCCGCACGGCTTCAGAGAGCAGCACCCCCAGTACTGCCCCAGACGCAACGTCACCTGGATAATGCGCGCCGAGGTAAATGCGGCTGTAGCCAACCGCGCTCGCCAGGCCAAAAAACAACGGCGTGCGACTAGGCCAAACCGTGCTCAAGATCCACGCGCTGGCGAACGATGAGGCGGTATGGCCGCTCGGGAAGGACCACGAGCCAGGTTTCTTGCCAATAACCAGCGCCTCGACGATTCGCGCAAAGGGCCGCCGGCGGCGGAAAAAGGCTTTGATCGGATACTCGATCATCCATGTCGCGACGACGACGCTCGGTAACAGCCGCTTGACGGCCATCCAGGAGCCAGGGATGCGGACCAGGTGGGCCACGAGCGTGGCGATGACCCAGATCCAGCCGCCAGTCGTAACGATGGCCAGCGCCCAGGCCAGGCTATCCAGGAACCCAGGGTGTGGCGCCTCGTTGACCGCCAGATAGATCCGCGCGTCGACGGCGTTCAGCGGTCCCATCCGCTTCAACAGGGCTTCCTTGAGCAGCGTTCGGCCGCGGCGCACCGGAGGCGAAACCGGCGCCGACGGCGGTAGCGTCGCTTGCGCCGCTGCAACCACCGGCTCAGCGGCCGGTGAAGGCGCCACGCTCTGCGCCGCCACCTCTAGCAGCGCGTCGGCGACTCCTGCCTCGCTTGTCGCCGGCTGTGCAGTCGCTGCGCCCGCAGGAGCGCCCGCACGCTCGATGCTCGTTGCGGCCGCCGCGCACGGCTCACCGGCCGAGCGCGCGTCCTTCTCAGCAGCAGCGTCGCCGCGCTCGGCTTCAGTCTGGCCGGCACTCAGCCGTTCGAGCCGGGCGATGATGGCGCGCGCCGCTTCAGGGGTCTCAACGCGTTCGAGACCCTCTTCCAGGACCCGCTCGATGCGCTGCTCGGCCTGCTCTGCGTCCGGCGTCTGACCCACCCGCGGTCCGTCATCGCAAGAAGTGATCCACTGGTTAGCCGCTATGTCGGGCTGATTAACAGTGCGCGCCGGGGCAGTCCGGCCCCTTGGCATCTTGAGACCGGAATGTTACCTTTCCATCTGCCAGTAACCACCTCGGTGGAGTCTGCGCACTCAGGAGGTCTCAGTCATGACCGTGGCAACATCGGGCCAGAAAACTATCCTGGTCATTGAAGACGACCCCTGGACGCGAACGATTACGACAGCTCTCCTGGCTGGCGAAGGGTTCGCCGTCGTCGAGGCCAAGAACGGTGAAGAAGGTCTGCAGCAGGCGCGCCGTTATAAGCCAGACGCAGTCCTCCTGGATCTGGCACTCCCCACCAAGTCTGGTCTGGACGTCTTGCACGAGCTCAAGAATGACGGCGACACCGTGAGCATTCCGATCATCATCGTCAGCGCTTACGGGTCGCTGATGAACGAGCACGATGCGCGTCAGGCAGCCGGGGTGATCCAGAAGCCATTCGATTACGACGATCTCGTCGGCCAGGTCTCGCGGGCAACCGCGGCGCTGGAAGTCGCGCTCACCTGAGCGGTTCGGAGCGCCAGTGACGGCGCCATCCATGCTCCCGAGCAACGCCTCCGATTTTGAGGGCGACAACGCGCCCCGAAAGCGGGGCCCTGGGCGTCGTTTTGGCGGCAGCCTGGTGCTGACCCTTGGCCTGCTGGCCGGGCTGATTGCCATCATCGCGTTTGCCGTGACGCGCTTGCCGACAGGCACTGCGCCACGGCCGGCGGCCGCTGTTGCGACACGGGCACCGTCTAGCGCACCTGCTGGGGCCGCGGCGCCTGCCCCGTCGCTGGCTGGCGCCACGCCGGCCGATACGGCGACGCAACAAGCCATTCAGACCATCATCCAGCAGTTGGACAACGCGCAAGCACAAGCGATTGCCACGGGTGATGAGCAGGTCATGGCGGCGACCGCGACGCCGGAGTTCTATCAGCTCCAGGTCGCGACCAATCAGGACCTGGTAGCCAACGGCGTGACCGAGGTCCAGCTGCTGAACCTGGAGTGGGGCGACATCAGCGTCAGCGGCGACTCGGCCATCGCGACGGTGTACGAAACGTGGAGCACGACCTTCGACGACGGTACGACCGAACAGGCCCGAGATCGCAACGTCTACCTCCTGTTCAAAGACGCTACGCGGGGCTGGATCGTCGTAGCCGACGACCACCCCGACCAGGCCGCCGGCGCCCAGCCAACGCCCCGTCCGACCAACTAGCTAGCTAGCTGCCAGTCGGCAGCGCGCTCGCGGCGAGGAAGGCTTTGCGACAGCCGGGAGCGCAGAAGTGGTACGTCTGGCCGCCCTGCTCGGCGGTCCATCTGGCCATTTCGATCTCGACCTGCATCCCACACACGGGGTCAATCGCCGTCGCTCTGACCGGTATGGGCTCGCTCACCCGAGGTTGTGAGCGGCGCCGTTGGACAATCTCCGCCAGGATGCTCAGCGCAATCTCGGGCCCTGTCGCGGCACCGATATCCAACCCCGCGGGAGACTTCAGCCGCCCGATCACCTCCTCGCTCACACCGTCCTCTCGCAGCTCAGCCACAAAGGCCTCGGTGCGTCGTCTCGACGCCACCATGGCCACATACGGCAGCCCGCGCTCGAGCGCCGCCCGGGCAGCCGGATGGTCCTCCGCACTGCTCATCCCTGCCGCCACAACCCACGCATCCGTCGTGTTCACAGCGTCCAATGCGCCGACTACGTTGAACCCGAGCGGCGCCGCTAACGCCGCCAACGCCTCAGCGACGGGCGACTCGCCCAGCACCACCAGTTGCGGCGCCGGTAGCACTGGTTCCAGGTAAATCTCCAAAGTACCGCCACTATGACAGGTCATCGGATAGCTGACGATACCGTCTTCCTCATGCGGGGCAGGACTGAGACGGACGAGCTTTGGCTCACCATCAGCCAGGGCCTGCATAGCCTCGCGCTCAATGGCCGCATGCACGCAACCACCACCCACCCAGCCAACTGTCCGGCGGTCCGCCAGCAACAAGGCCCGATCGCCTGGCCGAGCCGAAGCAGGCTTCAAACTGCGGACCACGGTGGCCAGCACAAATGGCTGACCTCCCCGCCGCAGCTCGGCCGCCTGCTCCAGGATGTCGCCCGGCGTCAGACCATTCACACCCCGACGCCCTTCTCCTGAAGGAGCCGCCACAGCCGTGGCGGCGTGATCGGAATTTCGACGTGCGTCACTCCGAGATGTGACAACGCGTCGACCACGGCGTTGGCAATCGCTGGCGGCGCTCCAACCGTCGCCGATTCGCCGACTCCCTTCGCCCCGAATGGATGATGCGGGCTCGGCGTCACCGTCCGAGCCGTCTCCCACTTGGGCGTTTCCATCGCCGTCGGCACCAGGTAGTCCATCAGCGTCCCGCCGTGCATGTTGCCGCCCTCGTCGTACCAGATCTGCTCGTACAACGCTGGCGCCAACCCCATGGTCAAGCCACCATGAATCTGGCCCTCGACCACCATCGGATTGATAACGGTGCCGCAATCGTCGATCGCCACAAAGCGGCGAACCTTGACTTCACCCGTCCCGCGATCGATGTCCACCACGGCGACGTATGCACCAAACGGGAACGTCAGATTCGGCGGGTCGTAATACGAGACTGCCTCCAGGCCCGCTTCCATGCCTTGCGGATGATTGGTGTACGCGGCAAACGCGAGCTCCGTCATCGATTTCGCGCGCTCTGGCGCGCCCTTGACCTGGAACTTGTAATCCTTCCACTCCAGGTCGTCGACGCTGCACTCCAGCAGGTGGGCGGCCAGATGTTTGGCCTTTTCGCGAATCTTGCGCGCCGCCATCGCCGTCGCGGCTCCAGCCGTCGGCGTCGAACGACTGGCATACGTACCCAGACCGTAGGGCGCCGTGTCGGTGTCGCCGTGCTCGACTTCGATATTCTCCACCGTCAATCCGAGTTCCTCGGCGACGATCTGTGCGAACGTCGTTTCGTGTCCCTGACCTTGCGTCTGCACGCCTATGCGGACGATGGCTGAGCCGGTGGGATGAACGCGGATCTCGGCGCTGTCGAACATCTTGATGCCAAGAATGTCGAACGTATTCGACGGCCCGGCGCCGACAATCTCGGTGAATGTCGAGAGGCCGATGCCCATCAACTCACCACGAGATCGCTTTTCGGCCTGCTCGCGGCGCAGCTCGTCGTAGCCGATCATCGCCAGCGCCTTCTGCAATGCCGCCGGATAGTTTCCCGAATCGTACTCCCAACCGAGCACCGACTTGTATGGGAATTGCTCGGGTTGGATGAAATTCTTCATGCGCAGCTCGGCCGGATCCATCTTCAGCTTCAGCGCCAGCGAATCCACCATCCGCTCGATGGTGTGGACTGCTTCGGTCACTCGGAATGAGCAGCGGTACGCCACTCCGCCCGGCGGCTTATTGGTATAGACGCCGTCCACTTCGACGTACGCGTGCGGCATGTCATAGGAACCGGTGACGATTGAAAACAAACCAGCCGGGAATTTCGATGGATTCGCCGCCGCATCCGCCGCGCCGTGATCGGCGATGGTTTTGATGCGCAAGGCCTGCATCTTGCCGTCTTTATCGGAGGCCAACTCAGCGTGAATGTGATAGTCGCGCGCAAAGGAGTCGGCCTGCAGATTTTCGCTTCGGTCCTCGATCCACTTGACCGGCTTGCCGGTGGTCAACGCCGCGACGACGGCGCACACATAGCCCGGGTAGACCGGCACTTTGCCGCCAAATCCGCCACCAATATCGGGTGAGATAACCCGGATCTTGTGCTCCGGGATTTTCGAGACAAGTGAGAACACCGTCCGAATGGCGTGCGGCGCCTGAGTGGTCATCCACACCGTCAACTTACCGCTGACGCGATCGAATTTGGCCACGCAGCCGCACGTCTCGATCGACGCGACGTGGATACGTGGAATATAGATGTCCTCTGACACCGTCACGTCGGACCGGTCGAAGGCACCCTGAGTTGCTTCGCGATCGCCGACTTCCCAGTGCCAGATGTGATTCGATTGCTTTTCTTTGTCTGGCCGGACCAATGGTGAATTGGGCTCGAGCGCTTTCCGTGGATCGACCACCGCCTCGAGCGGCTCGTACTCGACTTGCACAGCGGCGGCGCCATCCGCCGCGGCGTAACGTGTCGCCGCGACGACGACCGCTACCTCTTGCGCCTGGTACACGACGTGGTCGGTCGGCAGCACCATTTGTGTATCGCTCATCAGTGTCGGCATCCAGGCCAGACCGGCGGCTTCCAGATCTTTGCCGGTGACAACCGCTACCACGCCCGTGATCTTGAGCGCCTCGGACGGATCGATACTCACCAGCCTGGCGTGAGCATATGGACTGCGGACAATGTCCATGTAGAGCATGCCTGGCAGCTTCAGATCGTCGATGTAATTGCCTTGCCCACGCAAAAACCGCGGGTCTTCCTTGCGCCGGACCGAGTGGCCCATGCCACGGATTTCTGTCGCCTCAGGCATGGGTCGGATGTGCCTCCTGGGTGCTGGCGGGCGTTTCACCACGCAGTTTCGCCGCGCCGTACTGAATCGCTTTGACGATGTTCACGTAGCCCGTGCAACGGCACAGGTTGCCGGAGATTCCACGCCGGATTTCAGCCTCCGTGGGATTGGCATTGTGTGCCAGCAAGCTCTTGGCCGTCATCATCATGCCCGGTGTGCAGAAGCCACACTGCAGTCCGTGTTCCTCGAAGAAGCCTTCCTGGATGGCGTGCAATTGATTGTTCTGCTCCAGACCTTCAACCGTCTCGATGCTGCTGCCGTTCGCCTGAACCGCGAGCAACGTGCACGACTTGACTGACACACCATCCAACAAAACGGTGCAGGCACCACAATTTGACGTGTCGCAGCCGATGTGCGTTCCCGTGAGGTTCAGGTCTTCGCGGAGGAAGTGGACCAGCAGGAGCCGCGGCTCCACCTCAGCCGAATGGCTCTCGCCGTTGACGGTGACGGTGATCGCCAACGTGTCGACAATCTCCGTGCTCACGCCTGGCCTCCTCTCGCGCGGCCAGCAGCGCGGCGAAGCGCGCGTCGTGTCAACTCGCGCACCATCGCGCGCTTGTAGTCGCTTGGGCCTCTGTCGTCATCCACTGGATCAGACGCTTCCATCGCCAAACGCGCCGCCTCATTGATGTTGTCGGGTGCGAGTGGCTTGCCGACGAGAAACACTTCCGCATCCCGCGCTTTGACCGATGTGGACGCGGCGTTGCACAAACCGACGCCAGCCTCGAGGACGCTGTCATCACCATTCAGCACCAGCTGCGCACCGACGCCAATGACCGCGTAATCGCCAACTTTGCGCTCGAGCTTCTCGTAAGCCCCGCCACTGCGCGGCCGTGGCAGCGGCACACGCACTTCGGTGAGCAGCTCGTCCGCGGTGAGCGACGTGGTCAGAATCGAAACGTACAGCTGGGTCAACGGCACGACGCGCTCGCCATTCGGACCCGTCGCCACCACCTCGGCATTCAGCGCCAGCAACGCGGCTGGCCAATCAGCAGCTGGGTCGGCGTGCGCCACGGCGCCAGCCATCGTGCCTCGATTGCGGACCAGTGGGTCGCCGATGCCCCGGGCCGTGTCCCACAACAACGGGTAGCGATCGCGAATCAGCGCTGAGCGCTCGAAATCGATATGCCGAGCCAGCGCACCGATGCGCAGTCGTCCGAGCTGCTCGTCCTGACGAATGTAATCGAGACCGGCGATGCGATTGATGTCAACCAGCACGGGCGGCGAGGCGAGCCGCAGCTTCATCAACGGCAGCAAACTGTGGCCACCAGCCAGGATTTTGGCGTCCTGGTTCGCTCGGAGCAGATCGATCGCCTCGCCGACGGTCGTGGGCGTGGCGTACTTGAACGCAGCTGGAATCATCGAACTCGACACCTCCGCGGGGCGTAGCAACGCCCATCCCAGCCAACGCTACTGCCCCGCAGACAAATGCCCAACCCGCCGATCGGCGGGTAAATCGACGCGATCTGGCGGGGTACTAAATCAAGCCTTGTTTGGTTGCGACGATCGCCGCGTGGACCCGGTTGCGCGCCCCGAGGCGTTCCAGGATCTCTTCGACGTAGCCCTTGACCGTGTGCTCGCTGAGGTGGGTGCGCTCGGCGATCTCCCGATTCGACAGGCCTTCGGCAACGAGGCGCAGCACATCCCGCTGCCGTGCATTCAAACCTTTGCTTGCGTCGAGCGGCTCGCTCCCTTGACGAGCCGCCGCCAGCACCGCCGGCGCGACTTTCGAGTCGATCACCGCTTCGCCACGCATGACAGCCGCCAGACTGCGACCGAGGTCCAGGTGGGCGATGTCTTTCAGCAGATAGCCCCGTGCGCCTGCGCGTACGCAGCGCCGCACCAGGTCATCTTCGGCGAATGTGGTCAACATCACGACGGCCACATGCGGTGACGCCAGCAACAAACGCCGACATACTTCATCGCCCGGCATATCCGGCAGCCGCGCGTCGAGCAACACGACGTCCGGCCGGACGCCACGCGCCATGAGCAATGCGGCCGCGCCGGTGGCTGCCTCACCCACAACGTTGACTGCCGGGTCACCGGCGAGCATGGCCCGCAAACCGGCGCGAACCAGCTCGTGATCGTCTACCAACAGCAGCCGGATCATGTCGTGGGCAGGCGTACCCGCATCAGCAGGCCACCATCCTCGCCGCGACGCACGGTGAATGAGCCACGGAGGCGCTTGACACGCTCCTGGAGCCCGCGCAACCCGAAATGCGTGACGCTCGAGCCGATCGAGCGCAATACCAGCGCCGGCGCCCCCACGCCGTCGTCGTGCACCGCGAGCGTCACACCCGTCGCGGTCGTCCGCAGGCTGACGACCACGTTCCTGGCATGGGCGTGCTGTTCGACGTTGGCCAGTCCTTCGCGGGCCACGGCGAGCAGCGCTTCAGCCGCCTCCCGCGGCAGCCGCCGCTCTTGACCAACGACGACCAGGTCGGCATCGAGGGCCGTTCGCTCGCGGAAGTCGCGGACAACCTGCCACAGCATGCGCGCCAGGGCGCGATCCTGGACGTCAGCGTGGGCCAGGGAAAAAATCGCCTCGCGCATCTGCTCGGTGCCGAGCGCAGACAGGCCGCGAATTCCCTCCAACGTGGCGTGTCCCGGCCCAACATCAGCTTGATTCGCGCGAGCCTCGTCGATCGCCGTCTGCGCCGCCAGGCCGATGCTGAAGAACGTTTGCGCAACCCGATCGTGCAGCTCGCGGGCGATCCGACGCCGCTCCTCGTCCAGCAAGCGATCCCGTTCCGCCGCCTCTACCTGTCCGCGGAGCTGCTGCAAACGGGCGATCATGTTGCGTTGTTCCTCGTACAACCGCGCGTTGCGGATGGCGACGGCAACCTGATTGGCGAATACGGACAGCAAACGTTCCTGCTGACGGTCGTAGCCCCCTTCCCGATTGGCGACGCCGAGCATGCCCAGCACTTCGCCACCGAACACCAGCGGAGCGCCCAGAAACGTCCGCACCGGCGGATGCCCGCGGGGTGTGCCGACATGCAGCGCGTCCTTGGCAACGTCGTTGGACAGATGGGCCTGGCCGGTCAGTACCACGATGCCGAAGACGTTGGGCCGCACGGGAATGGTCCGGAAGCGCTCGTAGAACGACGCATCGTCAGGCACGAAGCCCTTGATGGCGGCGACGTCCATCTGATCCAAGCCCTGCATCAGGCCGACGAAGCCGAACTCCGAGGCAGTCAGCTCCAGGCAGTAGTCAAGCGCGCGGTCCATGACCCGCGACAACTCCTGCAGGCCCGCAATCTCGACCGAGATGGCATGGAGCCGCTCGATCTCCGCGACGTGCTGCGACGTAGGCGTGGGTTCGGCGATCATCACCAGCGACCTTGCCGCGGGTTGCTCCAGTATAGGACCGACACGGCGTCGTGCTACATTCGCCCGGTATCATCTCAAGCCACAGGGTCTCCGAGACCACACCTGATGCCCGCCGCGCCGTCGCTCGTGCCGCTTTCGTCGCTGCGCTGCTGGCGTTCGGCCTCGCCGCGTGTCAGCCGACAAGCGCTCGGCCGCCAGTGAGTGAGCCCGGGCCGGCCGCATCGGCCGCCATGGCCATCCCTGACATTGCCACGCTGACATACCTGTCCAGCCTGGTCGTCGTTGGCCGTGTCGCCAGCGCGGCAGTCTCCACGCAGGCGCCGCAGTCAGTCCAAACGCCAATTGGCCAATCCCGGCCGACCAGCCCGCAAAGTCCGTCCGGCATCACGGTTCCGATCACCACCTACCAGGTCGATGTCGAGCGCACGCTACGGGGTACCCCGCCCGCGCAACTGACGGTCACCCAGATCGGTAATCCGATCAGAAATGCCATCCCCAGTCCTGACGATGCGCCACTTGTCCAGGCCGAGCGCTACGTCCTCTTCCTCCAACCCAGCGGTAGCGGCGACGGCTCGTACGCCGCCGTCGGCGACATACAAGGCCGTCTTGCGCTCGATGCCCAGGACCGCCTGCACGTCATCGGCTCTGGCAGTCCCGCCACCCGGCCCTTCGACGGACAGCCGCTGAGCACGCTCATCGCCGCGCTGCCCTGAAGAGTGAGCGGCTTCACACAGACGGTGTGAACTGTCGCATATCGGGTTAGCCGCCCCGGAACTAGATTGGACCTATCCAACGGGGGGAACTACCTGATGAGCATTCGTTCATTGTTTCGTGGTCGGCGTCGAGCGCTGGGCCTGGCCGTCGTGATGCTGTTGGCGACCGTCGTAGCACCGCTCAGTGCGAGTGCGTATTACATGGGCTGGCCGAACGGTCATTGGCCGTATTCTGGCGGCGGACTACACGTCCACTACTCACGCGGTTGCGCGGGAACCTTCTACGGCGCCGCCGGCGATGCTGCCTCCGGCTGGACCGCCACACCGACACCGATCTGGTACGACGAAGTCGGTTCACCGCCCTGCAACGGCGGCGTCTACAACGGCTACGTCGACATCTACTCGACCTACCAACCATCCGTCAGCTGGTGGGGTTGGGCGCAGGCGTACACCCTGCACACCGTTTGCGACTTCTGGTTCTTTGGCTGCCTCAGCTCACACCAGGTTCTCGACCCGAGCTGGAATGAGACATACGCCGCTGGGCAGATCATGCTCAACACGGCCAAAGCCAACAGCGGGAACTACTTCCTGCAGGTTGGTGATGTGACGCACGAGATGGGTCACATCCTCGGTCTGGCTCACGCAGGAGCCTACTGCGGCTGCGGCGACCCCAACTCCTACTACTCGATCATGGATTACCTGAACTGGTCGTACAACCGCCCGCGGACCTACGACATCAACACCATCAATTACCTGTACTGAGCCGATCAGAAACCATCGCAGAGGAGCTGAAACCACCATGAACAAGCAACACTTCTTCGGTCGGCGTGCTTACGCTGCTAGCGCCGGTGCTCTGGTCGTCGCCGCCACCGTTTTCCTAGGCCTGCAAGGCGCTCCCGACGAGAGCGCCTGGGCCGCCAACCGCGATGTGGAAATGCACATGGGCCGCGTTCCCGTGCAGAACCTGGACGAGCTGAACAGCACCAGCGACGCGGTCGTCGTCGGTCGAGTCGTCGCCACTGGCGCGGTCCACTTCATCCTGCCGAGCGGCGAGCAACCGCACGCCTTCCAGCCCAGCGCGGCGCCCAAAGACTTGCCGAAAGACAAAGTCGGTGCGGGCAAGACGCCAGAAATCAGCCGCTTGCAGCCCAACATCATCACTCCGCCAGCAGGCATGCCTGTGACTGACTTCACCATCGAAGTGTCGCAAGTCATGCGGAACGGCGCTGGCGTCGCCAAGGGCAACCGGATCACCGTGAGTCAGCCAGGCGGCGTCGTGCAGATCCCGCTCGGTGAGGGCGCACCGACGCTGACGCGGACCATGCTCGCCGAGCACGATGCATTGATGGTCCCAGGCCAGGAACAGGTGCTGTTCCTGCAGAAAGCGACCAGTGGCTTCGTGGTCACGGGCGGCCCCGACGGGCGGTTCAAGTTGGACGCCAAGCGAACGCTGCAACCGGTCGACGAAGGCTCGCCAGTGGGTCAGGCCCACAAGGGCGAAACGATCGACGGCCTGCAGTCCAAACTGAACAGTAAGGGAGTCGCTGGCACGGGCGGCGACTAGCCACCTCCGGGGGGAGCAAAAAGGGGGCCCAAGCGGGCCCCCTTTTTTGGCGCCTAGGAACTTGGCTGGCGGCGCGAGCCGAGGACGCCCGTATTGAAACCCAGCCAATGCATGCGACCCATGTGCCGCGCGTGCTCGACTTTCATGCAGCGGTCCATCACCACGTTCAGACCACCCTGGGTCGCGATTTGCGCGCCTTGCGCCGAAATCACACCGAACTGGAGCCACAGCGCGTCCGCGCCGATCTTGACCGATTCGGCAGCGATTTCGGGCACGAACGGTGGTGCGCGAAACACGTCGACCACATCGACGTGAAAAGGAATGTCGCTGAGCGAGGGGTACGCCTTTTCGCCAACAGCTTCTGTCTCACGTGGATTAACTGGCACGATCTTGTAGCCGTGTCGCTGCAAGTAAAACGCGACGAAGTTGCTGGGGCGCAGGACATTTGAAGACAGGCCGACAACGGCAATCGTACGGGCGTTGTGGAGAACCTGGCGTATCGCCGCCGAGTCTTGAAAGCGCCTGATTTCTTCGGCCGATGAGCGATCCGGAATCGCGCACACGAGCGGCTCCGTGTTTGCCTGTGTCACGCCACCACCTCCCCTTCAGGAATGCTGGCTCGCCCGTCGGTCAAGTCGGCAGCGGCGGCGGCGGCCAGTCCGCGATCGAGGTCCCAGATGAGATCGTCCAGTGTTTCTAACCCGACAGAGAGTCGAATGGTGCCACCGCCAATTCCCGCTGCAATCAGCTCTTCGTCGCTCAACTGGCGATGCGTCGTACTCGCCGGATGAATAACCAGCGACTTAGCATCACCAACATTCGCCAGGTGACTCCACAGCTGCAGCGTTTCGATGAACCGTTGGCCGGCGGCGCGGCCGCCGCGCAGATCGAACGCGAAAACGGCGCCGGCGCCACGCGGCAAATACCGTTCGACCAGGGGCCGATACGACGAATCCGACAAGCCCGCGAACCGCACACTTTCCACCATCGGGTGCCGCTGCAGATACTGCGCGACGCCCAGCGCGTTCGCGACATGGCGCTCCATGCGCAACGGCAGTGTCTCCAGACCCAGCAGGAACAGAAAAGCGTTGAATGGACTCATGCACGCGCCCAGATCGCGCAGCGACTCGGAACGCAGCTTCATCAAATAGCCATACATGCCAAAGGTTTCGTGAAAAGCCAGTCCGTGGTACGCCGGCGAGGGGTCCGCCACAACCGGATAGCGTCCATTCGACCAGTCGAACGTCCCTGCTTCGACGACGATCCCGCCAATACTCGTGCCGTGGCCGCCAATGAACTTGGTTGCCGAATGCACGACGATGTCGGCGCCGAACTCGATTGGCCGACACAAATACGGCGTCGCAAATGTGTTGTCGATCATCAGCGGCGCACCGATGTCATGGGCCATCTCGGCGACCGACCCGATGTCGAGCACGTTGCCACCTGGATTGCCGATCGTCTCGCCATACAGCAGTTTGGTGTCCTCGCGCAGGGCGCGTCGCCAGGCATCCGCCGAGTCCGGATCGACAAATGTCAGCTCCAGTCCAAGTTTGCGGGACAGGTGTTTAAGCTGGGTGACGGTGCCGCCGTACAACGCGCCGGAGGCAACAATGTGATCGCCTGGCTGCAGCATGGTGAATAGCGCCGCGGCCTGAGCGGCCAGGCCGCTGGCGAATGCCACTGCGCCAGCTCCACCTTCCAAACTCGCCACTCGTTCTTCAAATGTGGCGACGGTCGGATTCATGATCCGCGAGTAGGTGTTGCCATACTCCTGGAGGTTGAAGTACGCCGCGGCTGATTCGGCATCCTCGAACACGTAGCTGCTGGTTTGAAAGATCGGTACGGCGCGAGCCCCGGTGTATGGGTCTGGCCGCTGTCCCGCGTGGACGGCACGTGTATCGAAACCGAATGTGCGCGGCTCAGTCATTGCTCATCACTCCCTCCAGAAACGCGGCGATAATCGGCGCTTGACGCGCCTCTTCCAGCAGAAACGAATCGTGCCCGTAGCTAGCCTGGATCAAATGATGCTCGACGGACTTGTTTTCGGCGCGCAGAGCCGCCTCGAGCTCCTGCGCGTCCCGCGGTGGGTACAGCCAGTCCGACGAAAACGAGACCAGCAAATAACGCGCCGTCGATTCGCGCACCGCGTCGGACAGCGAGCCGTCACCGTGGTCGCGGGCCAGGTCGAAATACGTCAGCGCTCGCGAGATGTACAGATAGCTATTGGCGTCGAAACGGCTGGCGAAAGAATCGGCCTGGTGGCGCAAGTAGCTCTCGACAGCGAAATCAGGCTCAGTCAAGGTGAATGAGTATCGCTCGCGGTCTTGCAGTCGGCGGTCGAATTTGACGCGCATCGACTCCGCCGACAGGTACGTCACGTGGCCGACCATGCGCGCGACACCAATTCCGGCCGTAGGCACCCGACCTGTGCCGTAGTAGCTGCCGCCCTGCCAGGCGGGGTCGGCCATGATCGCGCTGCGGGCGATCGCGTTCCAGGCCACACCTTGACTGCCCAGGCGGGCGGTGCTGGCGATGGCGATAGCTGACCGTACTGTGTCTGGATACGCTACCGACCATTCGAGAGCCTGCATTCCGCCGAGCGATCCGCCCGCCACGGCCAGCAGCCGGTCGATGCCGAGCTGTCTCAAGAACCGCTCTTCGGCGCGGACCATATCGCCGACGGTCAGAACCGGGAAATCCAGAGCGTATGGACGACCTGTCGCTGGGTTGACCGATAGCGGCCCGGTCGAGCCGCGGCATGAGCCGATCAAATTGGTACACAGGACGTAGTAGCGGTCGGTGTCGAAGGCTTTGCCGGGGCCGATCATGCCGTCCCACCAGCCGAGACCGCCGCGGGCTTTGATGCCTCGCTCGTCGGCGCGGAAGCCATCGACCGCACTCGGCGCATCAGGGTCGTCGCTGTAGCCAGCCGCGTGCGCGTCACCGCTCAAGGCGTGGCAGACCAGGATGACGTTGTCTTTTGCCGGCGACAAGCGACCGTACGCCTCGTAGGCGATGCGCACCTGGTCGAGTGTGCGACCACTGTCGAGTGGTAGCGGTGCCGGCAAATCGACGAACTGCGTTCGAAACACGCCAGCCGAGCCCGGCGCGCCAACTACCACCTCCGAACGAACGGTCACGCCCAGAATCTTACGGGTGAGAGCAAACCGGCTGGCACCCCGGAAAACACTGCCCAATGCTGCCCATAATGCGCCGCCGGCGTGCCTAGCGACGGCCACCCGCCCGGGGATACATTGCTCCTGCCTGGTGAGCTAGACCACGCGACGGGGCCGGCAGAAGCCACAATCGACAACCCGAAAGGGCAGACCGGTCCCCGCCCCGATTCAGCGAAAGCTGAGTGCCAGTACTGTGGATGCTGGAAGGGGCTGCGAATGGCGGAAACGTTCGTTCGCTGCGGGTCTAGACCACTAGGCATTTTTTTTCTCGTCGTCGGACTACCAGTCCGAAAACGGGACACCCCCCGGGACTGTGGATCCCAGAGGGTGCGGGGGTGGGTCCGGCCGACCGAACGTGCTGGCGCTCCAGGCTGGCCGCCCGCCTCGCTGCAGTGTACGTCCGCACGAGACGTGCCATCAAGATGTTGACGATGTGCGGCGAACGGACACTACCGGTAGTGCCAAGCCCGCTCCAGGCGCTCAGGCTGCCAGTGCACCTTCCGGGCGCGGCTCGCAAATTAGTGCGACCAGCGCTGCGGCGCTCATGGGTCGGCCTGTGAAATAGCCCTGCGCCACGTCACAGCCGAGCACCCCCAGCAGATCTAACGTGCCGGCATCCTCGACGCCTTCGGCGACGATACTCAGCCCCAGGTCGTGGCCCAGGCTGATCGTCGAGCGGACTATGGCCAGGTCGTCGGTATCAGTGGCCAGGTCACGGATGAACGAGCGATCGATCTTCAACTCGTCCACGGGCAGACGTTTGAGGTAAGCCAGTGACGAGTAGCCTGTCCCAAAATCATCGATCGCGATCCGTAAGCCCAGCTCACGCAGGCCACTCATGACCTGCAGGGCGCGCGTCGGGTCGGCCATCAAACCGTTCTCGGTGATCTCGACCAACAGCATGGATGGCGGCACGTGCCATTGCCGCAACAGGCCAGCAACGGTCTCCGGCAGCTCAGCGTCATGCAAGTCGCGCATCGACAGGTTGACGGCGATGGGCACATTCAGCCCCATCGACAGCCACTCGCGTGCCTGGCGCAGCGCGGCGCTGAGCACCCACTGACTGACGTTTTTGATGAGGCCTGTTTGCTCGGCCAGTGGAATGAACTGGTCGGGCGGGATCATGCCTCGTTGTGGATGCTGCCAGCGGATGAGCGCTTCGGCCCCGACGTACTCGCCACTGCGCAAGCTGACCTTGGGCTGGAACACCAACCGTAGCTCGTCGCCATCGATCGCCCGCCGCAGCTCGCCGACCATGGCCAGTCGTTCTGGAGTGTGCTGGTCGAGCTCCGGCGCATAGATCGCAAAACCGCTGCGATCGCGTTTGGCGAGGTACATCGCCACGTCGGCCCGCCGCAACAGCACATCCGAGTCGGCGCCATGGGCCGGGCTCAGTGCGATGCCGATACTGCCCCCTACATCCACCCCGACGTTGTCATCCGAGATGGTGAATGAGTGCTCCAGCGCGGACAGCAGCTTGCGCGCCAGCAACTCGGCGTGCCGCGCGTCGGTGGCTGGCAACAGCACCGCGAATTCGTCGCCGCCGAGGCGGGCGATGGTCGCGCTGTCATCGACCACGTTCTGGAGCCGCGGGCCGATCTCCTGCAGCAGCAGATCGCCGTAGTGGTGGCCGTAGGTGTCGTTGATTTCTTTGAACCGATCGAGGTCGATGATGAGCAGGGCCACCGACGTGTCGCCTCGGTCAGGCGCGGCGATCGCCTGCTGTACGCGGGTGTGTAAGAGCATCCGATTCGGCAGGCCCGTTAACAAATCATGCAGCGCCTGGTGCTCCAGCGCGCCATTCAACACCTCGGAATGACGCAGTCGTTCGGCCAGATCGGCTTCCGTCTGCTTCGATTCGTCAAACAAAAAGCTGGTCAGCTGGACGGTCAAGAACAGGACGCCGGTGCGCACAATGTACGCCGCATCCAGCCCCTGGCCGTGGCTGACTCGGACACCCAGATCAATGATTCCGATCAGGATGGCGACCCGCGTCGCCTGAGCAAACCCCAGCCGCATGGCCGAGGCCACCAGCACGGCGTATAGCACGTTGTAATAGCTGGTTTCGAAGCCGCCGACCAGTGTCAGCATCGCCGCGCACAGGAGCCCATCGCCGATCGTCGGCAGAATACCCAGCAGCCAGGTCATGCGCGGCTGCCGCAGCAAATACAACAACACCAGGTTGTAGGCAGCCGCCACAAGCAGGACACCGTAGGCGGCGACGGTTTCATCCGATGGCAACGCGTGGGTCGCCAGCGCCAGGCTGAACGTCGCGATGCCGAGCCAGCGGCCCAGAACCAGCCGCCGCTCGAGACGCAGCGGCCGAGGCAGGTCCGACGGCCCCGTCCACAACCCCGCCAGACCAGGCTTGAGGCGCGCCAGCAGTAAGGCAAACACGGCTGTTCCAAGTATCGACCAGCACGGTGTCTTCCAAGAGTTGCACGAGTATGACAATCGTCTCAGCCGCTTCTCAACCGCAGGCCCACGACCGCCAGGCGCGGAGGCCCGTACCGTATGCAGCAGTTACCGAACTTCTGCGAGGCCTTAAAAAGAAATGAACCAGGTCGGAGTCATAGCGCGAGTGCAAGGGTGGACCCGGTGGGTGCTGTTGGGCCCTGACATCAGCTGGGCCGCGACGCTCGCCACAGGGCCAGTCGGCATTCACGTGCTGGCTGGACTAGCGCTGCTGCTCCACGTGCTCGACCTGGCGACCGGCCTGCGGATGATGCTGGTCTACGGCATCGCCCTGGAACAGAATCCTCTGGCGCGCGCGGTGATGACCAGCGCCGGACCGCTCGGGCTGGTCGAGCTGAAACTCGGCGTGGTCATCGGCGGCATTCTGTTGTTCGTGCGCACCGCGCAAGCCGGTCGGCCACGCCTGGCCCGCAACTGCCTGCTCATCGCCGCTGGCGTCGGTTTGCTGGGCTTCGCCTCGAACCTGGTCGGCTGACTCACAGCGACTGCTGCCTGTTCGGCTAATGTAGGAGTGTGCCGTCGGACGGGTGCCTTTCCGTGCGCGTCCAGGTCGGCTGGGGTGACTGCGACCCGGCCGGCATCGTCTTCTATCCGCGCTTTTATGCCTGGATGGACACCGTCTCACACGTTCTGGCGCGCGAGATGGGCATTCCTCGCGAGTCGATGATCCCGCCCGGCAGCGACATGTTCGGCTTCCCTGTCGTCGGTACCGAGGCGCAGTACCTGACGCCGGCGCGCATGGACGATCTGCTCGAAGTGCGGACGTGGGTCGTTCGCGTTGGCCGCTCCAGCCTGAGTCTGCGCCACGAGATCGTGCGCGTCGAACCCGACGGCGCGGAAACACTCATCGTGCGTGGCCGAGAGGACCGCGTGTTCACCGCCCATGGTCCAGACGGCCTGCGTTCGCGCGAGCTGACGCAGCCCATGCGCGCCGCCCTGAGCCGCTTCGCCGACCCTCTGGCCGCTACCGCGAGCGACAATGGACTTCAGCGCTCCTGAAGAACACGGCGCCATCCGGGCGGCCGTCCGAGAGCTGTGCGCGGCCTATCCCGATGCCTACTGGCGCGACCTGGATCGACGGCGCGCCTACCCGACCGAAATCGTCAAAACGCTCACCGACGCAGGTTGGTTGTCGGTGCTCATCCCGACCGAGTACGGCGGCGCCGGCCTGGGCATTACCGAAGCCTCGATCGTGCTCGAAGAGATCAACCGCAGCGGTGGCAACGCCGCCCCAGCCCACGCCCAGATGTACATCATGGGCACCGTCTTGCGGCACGGCTCGGCCGAGCAGAAGCAGCGCTATCTCCCTGCTGTCGCACGTGGCGAGCTCCGCCTGCAGGCGTTTGGCGTGACCGAGCCAGACGCCGGTTCGGAGACCACTCGGCTGCGCACCACAGCGGTGCGACGCGGCGACCGCTATCTCGTCAACGGCCAGAAAGTCTGGACCTCGCGCGCCGAGCATTCCGACTTGCTGCTGCTGCTTGCGCGCACCACGCCGCGCGAGCAGGTCAAGAAGCGCACCGATGGCCTGTCGGTGTTCCTGGTCG
>DASYKL010000383.1:0-6692 GCA_035995405.1 Chloroflexota bacterium | reverse complement strand
CTCGACACCGCGCGCCGGTCGCGCTCGAGCGACTGTCGCTCGCGGCGCTAGGCCTGGCGGTACTCGCATTGGCGCTCGAGGGCGTGCACTGGCAGCTCGTACCGTGGCAGCTCCTCGCCCTCGCATGTGCCGCCGTCACCCTGCTGCGGCGTCAGCGTCTGGCGCGCTCCCGCCGCGTCGTGCGGGTCGTCGGCCGCGCGGCGCTGATCCTGGGCATCCTGGGGGGTGGGTTGGGGCTGCTCGCTGCCAGGGTCCCTCAGCTCCCGCGGCCTTCTGGCCCGCACCTGGTTGGCAGCGTCGTCTTCCACTGGACCGACGCGCAGCGGCCGGAGACCTTCGCCACCAGCCCGGGGGAGCGGCGGGAGGTCGTGGCGCAGGCGTGGTACCCGACCGAGACGCCGGGGCCGCCGGTGCCCTACTTCGAGGCGCAGGGGCGCCTGCCTGCCTACGTGGACCCTTATCCCGCGTGGTTCTACAGCGACTTCGACCAGGTGGACACGCACGCCTCCGCCTCGCCGCCGGTCAGCGCCCAGCGCCCGACCTGGCCCGTCCTGCTGTTCCTGCCCGGCTGGGGCTCGCCGCGCGAGGACTACTCCGCCCTGTGCGCGGACCTGGCCAGTCGCGGCTACGTGGTGGTCGCGCTCAGCCACCCCTACGAGTCGTCGGTGTCCGTGCTCGCGGATGGGCGGGTGGTGGGCACGGCCGCCGCGGCGTCGCTCTTTGGCGCCAATATGGCCGACATGACGCCGATCCGCGCCGCCGATAGCCAGTTCGTGCTCGACCAGCTCGGCCGCCTGGCGCAGGTGGAGCCGGGGTCCCCGCTGGTCGGCCACCTGGATGTTCGCCACACGGGCATCGTCGGCCATTCGATGGGCGGGGCCGCCGCCGCGCAGGTAGTGGCGGAAGACCCTCGCTTCCTGGTCGGCGTCAACCTCGACGGCACCCTCCCGGCGGCGCTCGCGGCCGGCTGGCACCTGGGTGCGCCCTTCCTGTGGCTACAGAGCGATGGCCAGCAGCAGGCGAGCTACCTGCAAGGGCGCGACCAGCTCCTCGCCGGGGTGCCCGGCAGCCAGCTGCTGGTCGTGGGCGGAACCAGCCATACGAGCTTCACCGATCTGTCGGCCTACTTTTCACCGCTGGGGCGGGGACTGACGGGCGACGACGGGTCGCAGGCCCTGGTCGCGGCGACCACCGGCGACCTGATCGCCGCTTTCGTGAGCGCGCCGCTCGCCGGCCCCGGCGACCCCATGGCCGAGGTCCTGGCACGGCACCCCACCGTCAGACGCGAGCAGGGCAACACCGCATCGGGGAGTGCGGGCGGCGGCTGAGCGGCGGGCGTCCCTCGGGGGTGCTCCCATCGGTTGGCCCGCAGCGGCGTTTCTCTGGCGGGCAATGCACTCCGAGAACACCCAGGATGGAGCGCGATCATCCTTCATGCGACCAGCGCATCCGCCGTTCTGGGCCGACCCAAACCCATTGACGTGGGATTGGATCGGTAGGCGGGCCGCCGACGAATGACGTACTCGGCAGCCGCAAGGTTGATCACCCAACCCGCCGTCATGAGCACCGTGCGGGGCAATTCGTCGGCCGCGCTGATCGGGCCGAAGACGACAACCCACGGCAACAGAGTGAACACCTGGGTCCCAGCGCCAAGCGCGATCGCATAGCCGCGGGTCATCCACACGCCGTGTGCGGGAAAGTCCCGTCGCCGTATCGCAACGACAGCCAGCACGATGCTCACCAACATTGCCGACCCGACAATAAGCCTGACGACGACAAGAGATTCGCCATCTCCCGGTGGCCGGCCATAGAAGACGGTCATCCACAGGCCGGAGAGCGCGACGAGTATGCCAGCGGGAACGAGGATGCGCCCAGCGATGCGGTGCCAGCTCGGCCGCCCGCGACGCAGTGCCGGCACGAACTGCAGCGCTCCGAGCAGGCTGTACACGGTCACGCTCACGATGTGCACCATAACGGCGATGGGCGAAGCAACGAATCGCGCGTTGTTCGCGGTGATCTCCGGACCGCTCGCCAGCTCGGTCAGACGCAGTGCCCCGGCGATGACGGGGATGAGGCTGAGCACGATCAGCCCGACCGGTGGCAGCCACTGAGTTGCGGGGTTCGTCAGGCGCGGAGCTGGGCGGCTGGTGCCGGGAAAGGTCGGAATGCTCGCGGCAACGTCGCTCATGGACCGAGTCGGGCGATGCCGACCGCGCCGTGCATGAGTACTGTGGTGGGCATATCGGCTCCTTGTGAACGAAGGTTCATACGCGTTGAAGATTGACGTTGGGCCTGTCGCTGGTTCATCGGGTTCCTGCGGAGCCAGTGACCCAGTGGACAGCGGCCAAACGCCCGCTTGCCCATTCGATGCAGCTCCAGCGAACTTACCTGACTGGGGTTACGCGGAGCTGTGCGCGCTCCCTGGCAGGTACGCGTTGCGCAGCTGGCTCGCGCCGTTCGGACCAGAGCGAATATCCCAGCCATGCCAGGCCTAACCCCACGGGCACCGCCGCCAGCGGCGCGAACGCGACCGGAACCAGCGCAAACGCTGGAGATGACACAGCCCCCAAGCCAAGCAGGCCGGCCGGCCAGCGTGACAGGATGCCGCCGCGGAACGTGGCGATGCCGAACAGCACATTGCCGAGGATGTACACGACCCCCAGTAGCGACCAGAGCGTTGCCAGGACTCCGACACTGGTCTCGCCGGCGGACCCGGTGAAGATCCCCAAAAAGCTCTCCGCAAACTTCGGTGAGTCGCTAGCCAACAGCGGCAAGATAAAGGCTTCGAAGAAGGTAAAGCCCGTTACGAGCACAAACCACAGACTCAACAGGACGAAGCCGGCCAGACCCATCCAGCCGGCTTTTTCCACTTGCCTGGCGTAGATGCCCGCAATACCAAGCAGGCCGAAGAACGACATGGCGATGGTCAATAAGTGGACGATTGTCCACGTGCTGGTAATGACTGACGAAACGATTTGAGGTGGATGGATTAGACCTACGATCGCGAAAATACTTCCGGCTAGCATCGCTGATAAACCTGCCCCACGGATGAGGTTCGAGGCTGTTATTTTCATCTGTCTCTCTCTTTCATTTGTTTGGGATCAACCTGCCTGACGGCGACCAAGGGCAGACCTAAATCGCGCACCTTGCTCAGCAAGCCATGCAGCGCGGCCTGGTCGATCACTGAGCCGCGAATGAGGGTTGTGCCGTCGCTCTCCTGGATGAGGCTCAGTCCGTCAAACCAGGCGGCCCATCGAGCGTCGAGGTGCCCTTTGAGGCGAATTTCGTACTGTCCGGTCTCGCGACGAGCGTCAGGCGCTGCGTGTGCGTCACTCATGTGCTCCTTCCTTCCCTGGCTTGATCACTTGATCAAAGGTAGAAAGGGATGTGATGAGGGCGCCTCGTCACATGTGATGATTGATGTAATGGTTCCGCCATGCACACTGTCCGGGTTAGGGGGAGCGCTGCGCGCCCCCCTGGGGCCAGTCGCTGCTCCGCTCGTTCCTCGCTACGCGCTCCTTCCCGCCCCCACCCCCCGCTTAAGAGGCTGCGGAAAAACGCTCATTTCGGGCTGACTTGGCTCTACCGGTCGATCAGGGTGGGCAGCTACGGTAGGGCCAACTTCGAGAAGGGGGTGGCCTGGATGCGCGGGCGACGGGAGCCGCAGGTGACGATGCTGTCACCCGTCTTCGAGGCGATGTACGCCGCCGGTGGTCGGCCGTCCATTCCGCCAGAGCGCCTGCTCAAAGCGTCACTGCTGATCGCGCTGTACTCGGTACGCAGCGAGCGCGCCTTCTGCGAGGAGCTCGAGTACCAGTTGCTGTATCGCTGGTTCCTGGATATGAGTTTGATGGCGCCGAGCTTCGACCCAACGGTGTTTACCAAGAACCGCCAGCGACTGCTCCAGCACTCCGTCGCGCAGCAGTTTTTCAATGAGGTGGTGCGCCAGGCCGCCGACCTGGGACTCTTGAGCGACGAGCATTTCAGCGTCGACGGCACGCTGATCGACGCCGCGGCGAGCATCAAGAGCTTCCGTCCCAAGGATGGTCCGCCCAGCCTGCCACCGCCCGACGATGCGGGCAATCCGAGCGTCGACTTCCGCGGTGAGCGACGCTCGAACGCGACGCACCAGAGCACGACCCATCCTGAAGCGCGGCTGGCCAAGAAAAGTCGGCATGGACCAGCGCAGCTGGCGTACGTGGGCCACGCGCTGATGGAGAATCGCAACGGGTTGTTGGTGGACTTTCGCCTGACCCAGGCCAGCGGCACGGCCGAGCGCGACGCCGTGCCAGCGTTGATCGAGCAGGCGCGTCAGCGCGGCTTCCACCCGCGGACGTTGGGTGCCGACAAGGCCTACGACACCCGCGACTGCGTGGCGGAACTGCGTCGGCGACACGTCACACCGCACGTGGCGCAGAACACCTCCGGGCGGCGCAGCGCCATCGACGGTCGGACCACACGCCACGTTGGCTACGCCAGCAGCCTGTGCATCCGCAAACGCATTGAGGAAATCTTCGGCTGGTTGAAAACGGTGGGTGGATTTCGACGGACACGCTATCGCGGCCTGGCGCGGACCCAGCTGGCTGGCTACCTGGTCGCGACCGCCTACAACCTTGTTCGGCTGGTCCGCCTGGTCGCTCGCGCCACCACAGCTTGAGCCGGTCGGCCCCGAACCGGCCGCACAGCCAGCAACGCTTCCCCTTCTTCAAGCCTCCAACCACGTTGCCTGTCCCTCCCAAACCTTGACCCGTACCTCCCGAGTCACCAAAAAAAGCGGTTCTTCCGCACCCTGCTAAGGCTCGTGCCCGTAGGCGCTCCAACCGTTCTGCCTGTGTACGTGCCTGGAGTGACGAGGTGGTTGCAGGTTCCTGCTAGTACCGCAAGAGATCGAGTTCGGCGGCGCGGCGGACCGCGGCGCGACGGTTGTTGACCCCCAGCTTGCTGTAGATGTTCCTGGTGTGGGTCCGCAGGGTGCTCAGTGACACCACCAGTTGGCGGGCGATTTCAGGGCCATCCAGTTCGGTTCCGAGCAGCCGAAGCACGTCAAGTTCGCGCCCGCTCAGGGACTCCATCAAGACCTTCGTTACCGGCATTCTGTTCTCAGAATTCCCAAACGCTACCAGGAGTTGACGAGCATACTGCGGGGCAATCCGTCGTTTCGCGGCCGCGTGGAGGAGGGCCGCCATAGCTGGGCCCTCGTCCACAAAGATGCGAGCGTAGCCCTCCGGCTCGGCCAGCGTCAGTGCGCGCTCCAGCGGCACAAGCGCAGCCGCGATGTTGTCTTGCATGTGATAACCAATCGCCTGCAGCACCAGGATTTCGATGACGCTGCCGGTTCGTGCTCCGTCGTCCGCGGCGCGGAGTAGCTGCGTCAGCAGTCTCAGCGCGTCAGAACTCGCTTGGCGGGCGAGAAGCACCCGGGCAAAGGTGATGTGCTCGAACTCGCGCAGGTAGCTGAGATCGTCATCAACGGCTAGCCCCTGCTCACGCGCCCAGTCGACTGCCTCGCCCAGCTTGCCCTGCGCAACCCACACCCGTGCCTTCAATGCCGAGACGGGACGCACCTTGGGAAAGAAGTCGCCCACGTACAGGCGCTCCGCGTCCTGGAGCAGGTCGAGCGCGCCGTCCAGATCGCCGTCAACCTCCCGTAGTCGAGCCATCGCCACGCGCCAGCGATACGGGTTCTGCGGCAACCTGGTGTGCTCGCCCAGCGACTGGCTCGTCAGGAGGTGTTGCATGGCGGCATCCAGATCGTTGCGCTCGCAGTGGATTCTGCTTATGCCGACGTGCATGTCCGCCGTTCCCCGCAACACCTGCGTGTCCTGCTCCGACGCAAGTTGCAATGCCTGCTCGTACGTGCGCACGGCCTCGCGGAGACGACCCTGGGCAATCCGTATATCGGCCAATGCGATAGTGCAGCCGAGCGCGTCGGAGTGGTGCCCCGCCTTGAGAAGACTCGCCATGCCAGCGGCATACGATTGATATGCAGGCTCGAGATCTCCGCTCGCCCACCCTGCCAGGCCAAGCAGCGCAGCGGCGCCTCCGCGCCCGAGATGGTCGTCGTCAGGTGCGAGGTCGAGTGCGCGCCGCGCATGCTCCTTGGTCTCCGCCAGATCGCCCAGCAGCAGCGCGTGGCCGGCACGATGCACGGCGATCGCACCCGGGAGACGGCGGAATTGCCCTTCGTCCACGACCACCATCCCCGCTGAAAGCACCCCTGTGCGATCTGCTCCACAAGGTCCGAGCCAGCGCTCGGCATCCCGCAAGCGCGCGTCGGCGTCCTCGAGCTTGCCGCGAGCGAGTAGCTCTCCCGCAAACACATTGCTGAGCACTGGCCTGTACCGGAGAAGCTCATGCGGGACTGCCGCAAGCCAGCCCAGCAGCGCCGCCTCGTGTCGGTTTCTGCGCAGGGCGGGCGCGGCCAGCTCGATCAGGTCCGCCGCTTTGGAGAAGTCGTTGGCTGCCAGCGCGTGGCGGATCGCCTCCGACGGCTCACCGTTGCGCTCGTACCAGGCGCTCGCCCGCCGGTGCAGCTCCGGCACGTATTCGGGGTGCTCGTCCAGCAGGCGCGCGCAGCACGTCAGCAAAGAGGTGGTGGTATCGATACCAGCGTCGGCGATCGTCGAGCGGAACCACGAACAGGTTTGCTCGCTCCAGAGCCTCCAGCACCGCTTTCCCGTCGTCCCGGCCGG
>DASYKL010000382.1:0-7157 GCA_035995405.1 Chloroflexota bacterium | reverse complement strand
GTCGCACCCCACGCAAATGCATCGTTCGGCCGCGGATGCCGAGCCGCACGCCCGAGTGCAGACCGCGCTCTTTACGCGCGCCGATCTCCGGCTGCTCAACGGCCGGGATAGGCGTGGCGATGCGTGGCTTGGTGCTGAGACTCACGTGAACACCCGCGGCTGATCGCTGGCAGCCGAGGCGGGCGACAACTGGAGCAAAGCCGCGTCCGCGGTGACCGCGCCGAGTAACCTGCCATCCTTGCTGACCACGGGCAACGCGGCCAGATGCTGGTCGGCCACATGCCGTGCGGCTGCCGACGCTGACATCAGCGGATCGAGCGTGTCAACATTTTTGCGCATCAGGTCGCGTACGGCGTCGGTGTCCTGCGCCAGCAGCAGGTCGCGCAGCGTGAGTACGCCTTGCAGCCGCCGCGCCTGCAGATCGTCGACGACATAGAGGTAGTACACGAAGTCCGGATCGGCCAGTCTGTCACGAACTTCCTCACGAGCGCCGGCCGCGTCAAGGTCGAAACGGACCATCACCACGTCGTTGGTCATGATCCCGCCGGCCGTGTCCTCCGGGTACCGCAGCAGGTCTATGACCGGCTCGCGTCGGTTAGCTGGCAGCGCGTTCAGCGCCTGTTTGGCCCGGTCGGGTCCCAGGCGGCCGAGCAGATCGGCCACGTTGTTCGGCGCCATCAACTGCAGCAAACGCAGCTGCTGATCGTCGGGCAACTCTTCGAATACCTGGACCTGACGGTCCGCTGCCATGACTTCCAACGTATCCGCGGCCAGCGGATCGGGAATCAGCGTCAGCAGCTCAGCCGCATGGAGGTATGGCACCGCATCCAACAAATGCGCGATTTCGGCCGCGTGCAGCAACGCTACCCGGCGGTGGTAGTCGCGCCCATCGCGAGCCGCTTGCGGATCACCGCGCAGAAACTCGACGTCGCGCCAATCCAGTAAGCGCCGATCGACGCCGTGGCCCAGAAAACCTCGTCCGAGGCGCCGCAGAACTGCCCAGGGGCTGATGTCAGCGGCGCGGAGAAACAGTGCGCCACCCTCTTCGTACAGCCACAGGTCGTTGGCCCGCATAGATTGGCGAGCCGGCATGTCCAGAATCAGCGCGTCCATCATGTCGCGATCGATCAGCACCGTCCGCTGGAGCGCGTCGTGCGGGGCGGCCTGTCCGGCTTCCAGGTCAGTGACGTTGATCCGCTTGAGGCGCCAGTCGATTGATTTCACCGCACTCCATGGCAGCTCCAGGTGGCGTTTTACGCCGCGCCGAAAGAACACCTTGGTGACCCGCGGGTATTCGGCGGCCGAAAGGTCGAGGGCCAGATCCGTCAGGCGTGCTTCGTGGTGATCCTGGTCACGGACTCGAAAGCGTCTGAGCTCCGAGAACATCACCATCAGCCGACAGCCGCACCCTGTGGCCGTGCGGCGCCCTGCTGGGCAGCGCGGTCGACCGGATCAGCGTGCTCCTCGGCCTGTGAGGCGTCTTCCGTGCGCAGCACGTGAGCCAGGATGACCTGCAACGCGCCCGCGAGCGGTACGGCCAGAAACGCGCCGGGCAAACCGGCGAGAGCCGTGCCGACGAGAATCCCGAGCAACACGGTGAGCGGGCTGACTCCGACGGTGCGACCCATCACCCGCGGCACCAGGACGTTGCTTTCGAGCTGCTGGATCACCAGGGCGTAGCCAACCACGAACAGGGCGCGAGTCGGGTCGACGACGGCGAGCGCCACCAGCACCGCTGGGGCGAACGCCAGAAACGGACCGATCATCGGAATGATTTCGAACAGGGCGGCTGCCACGCCGAGCAGGACCGGGTTCGGCAAGCCCAGAAAGAGGTAGCCGATGGTGGCCATGATGCCGATTGCGAGCATCAGGATGAGTTGGCCGCGGACCCAGCCGCCGAGCTTCTCTTCGACTTCCATCCACACCGTGTTGACGTTGCGCGCGTGGCGGACGGGGACGGTGCGGAGGATGACGCGTTTGATCGAAGCGCGCTCGACCAGCCAGTAGTAGGCCAGGACGAACACGGTGAAAAAGCTGATGACCGTGTGCGCGGCGGTCGCGCCTGCTTCAATGACCCTGTCCTGGGCAACGGGCTGGCCCGACACCTGGACGGACTGCAGGGCGTTATCAAGTGCGCTGACGGCCAGGACAGCGGCCGGCCGCGGCTGCAGGTTTTCGACGTACGGTCGTAACTGCTGCAGCCGGTCGGGTAACGCAGCAACGAACGACGCGCCCTGGCCGATGACGTTCGGCACGAGGATATAGGCAGGCACGCCGATCACCAGCACGATCAACGTGTAGACCGCGATCACACCGCTGCCACGAGTAAAGGGCCCCCGTCGCAAGCGATTGACAAGTGGCTCGATGGCCGTCGCGACCAGGATGGCCAGGACGAGTAAGAACAGGACTTCCTGCACGCGCCACAGCAAGTAGCCACCGACGGCGATACCGATCAGTACCAGAGCGGCGCGGGCAATTTCGCCAGGCGGATATTTGTTGACGACGACCACTCGCGGCTCGAGGTCAGGGCGTACGCCAGCGCTGAGCTCGGCAGCAGATTGGTCGGTTTGGTGCAACAACGGCGAGGATCCTCGCCGCGCCCCAATGCACTCCCTATGCCAGCGCTACTTCTGCGCACATCTCGGCGCCTCTTCGCTCGCGGGACTGGGGGCTGGGATCTGGGGATTTCAGCGTTCCTGGTTCAACTCCCAACTCGTTCCGGCTCGCCTGTCGCGCCGCGCGGCCGGACCGTGCTCGGGCCAACGCTACTTCTGCGCACATCTCGGAGCCTCGTTGGTTGCGGCCTGTCGCGTCGCGGCGGCGGGACCGTTCCCTAAGCGGCGAGCTCTCTGAGGCCTGGGCTGTTCAAAATATGGGCGATCAACTCGGCGGCCACAGTTACTGCTCGTTCGGCATCCCATGCCCCGCCGAAGTGGGATACGCGTTGACCGATCTCGTCCGCTGGGACACCCATGCGATACCAGAACACGATCGACGGCAGACAGCGCCCAGCCCGCCCGAGATCCGCGGCCACCTTGTCTGACAGCAGCCCGGACCAGATTGCGGTCCGTGCCGCCGCCTGATGGACGGCTTTGGTACGCGGATCAGCAGCCTCGTCGAGCCGCAAGCGCTGGCGGACCTCCGCGGCAGAAAAAGTATTGCGCTGAGGGAGCCGTGCGATTCGCAAAAAAGCGAAGCGCGACGTGCTCGAAGTATCTGAGGAAGCCATGGTGATAGCACCGTAATGGTCGACCACCCGGCTCGACATTGGCCTACGGACCAGATTCTGTCCGGGTCCGTCGGGCAGACTGCCCAAGCCTTTGGGACTGCATCCATTGCATCACCGGCCTCCGCCAGGCGACTTGAAATGCGCTCCGATCGGCTAGCCGTGTCACGCTGACACACGCGCGAAACCGTGCTGCCGCCGTAGCTCTCAGTAGCCGTGCAGAAAATAATCTTGTGCGTCGTAGTGCCGCGGCTGGACGTCGATCACCGGATCACCCAGCGCCTTGCGAACCGCGTTCAACATCATGTCGATGTCGAACGGTTTCTGCACCACCTCGTCCACCAGCGTCTTGTCGTCGTCCGACAGCGCCACGTCGCCGCCAGCAACGACGATGATCGGCGCCCGCCGCGTCGCTTCATGCGCGCGCACCTGACGCAATGCGTCGAGCCCATCCGGATACGCCAGGTTCAGGTCCAGCAGCACCAGGTCCGGCGCCCGTCCACGGGCGAGTCGCAGCGCCTCTTGCGTATCCCAGGCCCGCACCGCTCGGTAGCCTTCCTGGCGCACCAGCGCGGCAATCAAGCCGCCGACAGACGCATGATCCTCGAGCACCAGCACCACCTTGCGCCGTGGCGCCTGGGCGAGACGACCGTTGTGCTGAGTGCGGCCATGAGGATGCGGCACGGGCCCGCAAGTATACGTCCGCCTTTTCACCCGCCACCGATCAAGCGCGCGACGAGCCACACTCCGCCAGCCGCCGCCAACAAGGCTGGAACGGTGACCAGCAACCCGACGCGCATGTATTCCAGGGCCGAGACTTCGACTCCGCGCCGCCGCAGCAGGATCAGCCAGACCATCGTCGCCAATGACCCAGTGGTCGTCAGGTTGGGCCCGAGGTTCACCCCGACGATTACCGCCGCTGCCAGATCGCTGCGCTCGACACCTGGCGGCAGGTCGCCCAGGGCCGTCGCCGCGACGAGCCCCGCCGGCAAATTGTTGATCGCATTGGCCAGCACCGCCACGCCCAACAACGTCAGGGGCAAACCGTTGCTCCCCAGACGAGCCGAGGCATCGATCAGCTGCACCAGTCCAGCGAACAGGCCGACGCGCTCAGCTGCATCGACCAGCAGCAGCAGCCCGCCAAACAGTGGAAACAACGTCCACGGCATTTCCGCCAGGAGCGCCCGCGGTGCCCACCCGCCGACCGCGCCATCCAGCAACAGCAAGCCCAGCGAACCGATGACAGCCACGACTCCGAGCGGCCACCCGACCGCCGAGCCGACCACGTAACCAACCGCCAGCAATGCGATACCAAACAGAGCGACTCTCGTTCGCCGCTCCAACAGCACCCTCGGCTCAGCCCACGCCTCAGGCGGGGTCGCCAGCTCGGCCCGAAACACGAACAGCAGACCCGCCAGTGTGACCGCGATCGCCAACACCGACGGCACCAGCAGCCGCGCCAGAAACGGCCCAAGCGGCAGCGGCACGCGGGTCAGCACCAGCAGGTTGGCTGGATTCGACACAGGCAAGACAAACGAAGCCGCGTTGGCGACCAGCGCGCAGGCGAAGGCGTACGGTCGCGGATCGACGCCCAGTCGCATGGCCACTACAAACGAGACGGGGGTCAGGAGCAAGGCCGTAGCGTCGTTGGACAAGACCGTCGTGACCAGCACGCCCGCGGCGTACAGGCCGATCAACAACCGCCGTTGACTGCCCTGGCCAAAACGCGCTGCCGCCTCCGCTGCCGCGCGAAACACCCCTGCTCGATCAGCAGTCGCCGCCGCCAGCCCCAGACCGAGAAAAAACAGCAGCACATCCCAGGCGCCGGTCAGCGTCGCCAGCGCATCGGCCGGGCTCAGCACCCCGATCACCACGACCAGCAGCCCGCCACCCAATGCGGCCGCCCATTCGGGCGCCCAGCGGGGTCGCGCGATGAGCAACGCCAGGCTGATGGCAAAGATGGTCGCCGTGGCGACCGCGCTGAACGTCACCTCCCTGTTCTTGTATCCAATACCCTGTGCGCGTGCCGGTTGTCTCCACACTCCCACCCCACGTCGCACTTGCCTGTCCTGATTGCCGAGGCGCCGTCAGCGACGAGCCGTTGACCTGCGCGCAGTGTGGTCGCGTCTTCCCGACCGAAAACGGCATCCCCATCCTCCTGCCGAGCAGCATGCTGGGTGACACCGAGCAGCGCCAGCACGCGCTGTACAACGCCGTGGCGCACGAGTACGACGACGTCTTTCCGCGCCACATCGCCAACCACTACGTCGATAAGCGGACGCGCCTGGTCAAAGACCTGCTGCCGCTCGGCGGGCTGGTCCTTGATGTCGGTTGTGGCACTGGTCAACTCGGCCACGCTATCGCCAGTGTCGGTTTCGACGTGTTCGGCGTCGACCTGTCGGCGTCCATGGTCGCGCGAGCACGCGACCGCGGCCTGATCGGTACGTACTCGGCAATCACGACCGCGTTGCCTTTCGCCGACGATTCGTTTGATCTGGCACTGACCGTCGCTACGTTGCACCACCTGGAAACGCCCGAGCGTGTCGCGGCAACCGTCAAAGAGATGGGTCGGGTGGTCAAACGGGGCGGCTTCGTCGTGTTGTGGGACCACAATCCGGCCAACCCATACTGGCCAATTCTGATGAAGCGCGTCCCACAAGACTCGGGCGATGAGCGCCTGGTGCCGCTCGGCGAGCTCCTGGGCGATGTGCGCGAGGCGGGTTTGCAGCTGCACGAGGCCATCCGCAGCGGCTTCACCCCCGAGTTCATTCCGCTGCCTGCTATGCCGCTCTGGCGGCTGGTCGAGCGAACGGTGGAAGTTGTGCCGGTCCTGAACATGTTGGCCGCCCACAACGTGGTGGTCGCCCGCAAACCGTGAGCCGCGCCGTCGCGCTGTTTGGCGGAGCCGTCGTGTTGACGTTGCTCGTCGGCCACCTGCTGCGCGACACGCCGGGCTACATGGTCCGCAACCCCGACGGGACCATCACCGGCGACATCACCCATTACGTCTACTGGACCCGTCTGGTCACGTTGGGCGGCATCCAGGCCGCGTACGGCGGCACCTGGCCCGAGACATACGCCGTCTATCCCCCGCTCAACCTGTACGCATATCAGGCCGTTGGCAACGTCTACCGTCTGCTCCAGGACCCGACGTTCGATCCCATCGCCGCGCAGGACAGCCTCTTTCTCCGCGAGGGGATCAAGTTCGTCGCGCTCACCTGGCATGTCCTGACGGGTGCAGCCATTTTTTTCCTTGTACGCCGCCTGAGCAGCGCCGACGCGGCCGCCGTCGCCAGCGCCGCGTACCTGCTCAATCCTGCCGCCCTGTACGACGTCGCCCACTGGGCCCAGCCAGACGGCGCACATGCGTTGTTCAGCGTGCTGGCGATCGGCCTGTTGGGCCTGGGGGCGGTCAGCCTCGCCTGGGTGGCGATGGCGTTCGCCGCGCTCGCCAAACCTCAGGCGTGGTCAATCGGCCCGCTGCTGGTCATCGCCACGTTGCGCGGCTATGGCGCGCCCGGCCTGGTCCGTGGTGCGTCTGTCGGGGCGATCGTCTGTCTGGTCCTCTGCCTGCCATTTATCGTGAGCGGCCACGTGGCGGAATTGCTGTCGCTGCCTGGTGTGATCTCGTCCGTCATGCCGGTCGTCTCCGCCGACGCGCATAACTTCTGGTGGCTGGTCACTGCATCCCGTGGTGAAGACGCGCTGTTCGTGCAGGATTCCACACGGTTGCTCGGACCGCTGACGTATCGGCTCGCCGCGGCGGCGCTGGTTGGTGTCATGCTCCTGCTGACGTACTGGCTGTACTGGACCCGCCGAGCAAGCCTCGCCGAAGCCGCCGCGCTCGGGGTGCTCGGCTGGTTCACATTCACCACGCAGGCGCATGAGAACCACCTGTTTTTTGCGCTACCGCTATTGTCGTTGGCCTGGC
>DASYKL010000381.1:0-2324 GCA_035995405.1 Chloroflexota bacterium | reverse complement strand
TGCGTTTGATCGTGTCTTTCAGGGGTAGGCCGGGGATAGCGGCGCCGCTGGGCTGGGCCGCCGCCAGACCGATCGCGAACAGGTCTGGCGGGGCGAGGGCTCGGGCAGCGTCGTGAATAGCGAGCCAGGGGGCTGAAGAAGCGGCGAGGCCGGCGGCGACAGAGTCGCGGCGGCGGGCGCCGCCGGGCACGACACGGGGCACGGGCAGCGGCAATGCGGCATCACGGGCAGGCGCGTCAGCTCTGCCGCGACACGAGGAGGCAGCCGTGCCACCGTGGGCAGGCGTCTGGGCCAGGGCGGCGGTGCGGCTTGAGGTCAACAGGGCAGTGGTGGCGGCCAGGCGTTCGGGTGCGACAACGACGATGAGCTCGGCCGGGGCGGCGGCAATGGCGGCAGCGATGGCGTAGGCCAGCAGCGGGTAGCCGTGGATCTCCGTCCAGAGTTTGGGGAAGCCCATGCGGGTCGAACCGCCTGCGGCGACGAGGACAATCGCCAGGTCCAGGGGCGAGTAACTGGTCACAGACCGAGGGTGCGAACGGCGTCTCGGAGGGTGGGGACGGGCATGGCGATCAGGTCGCCTGTGTCCATGGGTAGCCGGGCGGCATTGGTGCGCGGGACGAGCGCTTTTGCAAAGCCGAGTTTCGCCGCTTCGCGGAGGCGTTGCTCTAGCTGGCCGACGCCGCGTAGCTCGCCAGACAGGCCGATCTCGCCCAGCGCTACCAGGTCGGACGGCAGCGGTTTGTCGCGCACGCTGGAGATGATGGCCAGAGCGGCGGCCAGGTCTGCTGACGGCTCGTCGATGCGCAAGCCGCCGACCACGTTGAGGTAGACATCCTGGTCGTACAGCGGGATGCCGAGCCGGCGGCTCACGACGGCTGTGACCAGGTGCAGACGATTGGAGTCAAACCCGGTGGCCGTGCGTCTCGGCATCGCCAGGGAAGATTTGCTGACCAGAGCCTGGATCTCGTGCAGGATTGGGCGCGTGCCTTCCATGGCCACTGTCACGACAGAGCCCGGCGCCGACGAGCCGCGCTCGGCGAGGAATACCGCCGAGGGGTTGGATACTTCCACCAGGCCTTCGCCGCGCATCTCGAAGACGCCTACTTCGTGCGTCGGTCCGAAGCGATTCTTGGTGCTGCGCAGCAGGCGGTACTGATCGACGCGCTCCCCTTCTAAATACAGGACGGTGTCGACCATGTGCTCGAGTACTTTCGGCCCCGCGATCGAGCCGTCTTTGGTGACGTGGCCGACCAAGAACACGGGCGTGGCCGTTGACTTGGCTAGCTGCAGGAAGCGCAGCGCGCACTCGCGCAACTGGGAGACGCTGCCAGGCAGGGAATCGACGTCGGCCGCCATGACTGATTGGATCGAATCAATGATGGCGAGCCGGACACCGCTCGCCCGAATGGCAGCGACGATGGTGTCGGCGTCAGTTTCGCTCAAGAAGAGCAGGTCATGGGCGTGGAGTCCCATCCTTCGCGCACGCAGGCCGACCTGAGCGACGGATTCTTCGCCAGACACATACAGGACTTCGCCACTGTGTGTGGCGATCTCGTTAGCAACCTGGCTCAGGAGGGTGGACTTGCCGACGCCTGGATCACCGCCGATCAGGGTCAGCGAGCCTTTGACGATGCCACCGCCCATGACGCGGGCGAATTCGTCGATGCTGACGGGCAGGCGATCGAAATCGGCGGCGTCGATTTCGCGGAGGCGGAGCGGGCGAGAGGTCTGGCTGCCGAGAGCAGGAAGGAAACCGTTTGCCGCGCGCTGTGCAGCTTGCGTCAGAGGCGCGGCTTCGCGGACTTCGTCGAAGGTGGACCAGGCGTCACACTCGGGGCATCTGCCGAGCGAGCGTGGGTTGCGATACCCACACTCGCGGCAGACGAACTCAGTGCGAGCCCTGGCCACTTTAGGCCGGGGCGGCTTCTACGGGGACCTTTTCGGGTTCGGCCGTTTCGGGCACGCCTGGCTTTGTTTCCAACGTCAGGTCATCACCGGCACGGTCGACCAGCACGGTATCGCCAGGCTGGAAGCGGCCGTGGAGCAGGCCTTCAGCCAACGGATCTTCGATCAGGTTCTGGATAGCACGGCGCATTGGACGTGCCCCGAAGACCGCATCGAAACCCTTCTCCATCAACAGATCCTTGGCGGCGTCCGTTGCTTCCATGACCAGCCGCTGCTCGGTGAGCTGCTTCTGGGTGCGGACGAGCATCAGGTCGACGATGTCTCGGATCTCGTTGCGACCGAGTGCTCGGAACACCACGCTGGCGTCGATACGGTTCAGGAACTCGGGCCGGAAGAGCTTCTTCATCTCTTGCAGCACC
>DASYKL010000380.1:0-4095 GCA_035995405.1 Chloroflexota bacterium | reverse complement strand
TCGTGCGCGATATCGAAGATCTCTTCTTCAGCAGCGCCGTGGCCGCAATCACCACGGCGGCCCGCGTACAGGGCTACAACGTCGTGCTCGGTCACGTCCAGAGCAGCGCCGACGAAGCGGTTGCCCTCAGTGAGGTCCTCCAGGCCGGGCACTGCGATGGCATCATCCTGCTTGGGGATCTGCGCGGCCAAGCGCGCTTGTGGTCCGATCTCAAGGACCACCAGACGCCCATCGTAGGCCTGTGGCAGGGCGCCCGCGCGCCGCGCATTTCGGTCGTCAACGTCGACAATCGCCACGGAATTCGACTTGCGCTTGAGTACCTGGTGCAGTTGGGGCACGAGCGCATCGCCTTCCTACAGGGAGGGCGGACCGGAGATGGACTGGAGCGACGTACTGCCTATGTGGCGTTCATGCGCGAGCGTGCACTGGCGGTACCAGACCGATACCTGCAGGTCTGCGCGAACGAGCTCGCCGAAGCGGCCGCTGCCGCGCGCCGGTTGCTCGCGCTCGACGATCGGCCGACGGCGGTGCTCGCCTCGACAGACGTAGTCGCCATCGGTGCGCTCAAGGCGGCCTGGCGGGCTGGCCTGCCTGTGCCTGCCGAATTGTCAATTGTTGGTTTTGATGACATCCGGCTTGCGGCGTTCGCGATACCCGCACTGACCACCGTGAGGCAGCCCATCGAGGCCATTGCTGAACGCGCTGTTTCGCAACTGTTGACACTGATCGCGAACCCCAACGCGCCGCGGAGAAGTGTCGTCATCGAGCCGTCACTGGTCGTGCGAGAGTCGTGCTCTGCTCCACTCCACCTGATCACCGACAGAAGAAAGAGACGACTGGCATGACTCTTCCGCGTCCTCCAAAGTTTGCGCTCGGGATTGATTTCGGCACAGCCTCAGGTCGGGCCGTACTGGTCGATGTCGGAACGGGACAGGAAGCGGCAACAGCGGTGTACGAGTATGCACATGGCGTGATTGACCAGACTTTGCCGAGCAGCCAGTTCAAGCTGCCCCCGGAGTGGGCACTTCAGGATCCCGATGATTACCTGCGCACGCTGACGTTCACCATCCCGAAAGTACTCCGTCAGGCGTCCGTTTCCGCCGCCGACGTGATTGGGATGGGTATCGACTTCACCGCGTGCACCATGCTGCCGGTGCTGGCGGACGGGCGAGCGCTGTGCTCCGACCCGGCCTTCCGCGACGAGCCCCACGCCTGGGTGAAGCTGTGGAAGCACCACGCCGCGCAGAAACAAGCTGATCGCGTGAACCGCGTCGCACATGAACGTGGCGAAGCGTTTCTCGCTCGGTATGGCGACAAGATCTCGTCGGAATGGCTGATTCCGAAGATCCTGCAGATTCTGGACGAGGCGCCCGAGGTGTACAACGCAGCGGACCGCTTCATGGAGGCCACTGATTGGGTCGTCCTCCAGCTCACGGGCCTCGAGCGTCGCAATGCGTGTACCGCCGGTTACAAAGCCATCTGGGATAAGGACACCGGCTACCCCGCCGCGGACTATTTCGCCGCGCTGCATCCTGGTTTGCGCAATGTAGTGACTGACAAACTCAGTACGGATATCTATCCGCAAGGGGGACGAGCGGGCGGCCTCACCAACGAGATGGCAGTCCGACTCGGCTTACGGCCGGGTATGGCCGTGGCAATCGCCAACGTCGACGCCCACGTGGCGGTGCCAGCTTGCACCGTCGTCAAGCCAGCTCAAATGGTCATGGCCATGGGCACTTCCATCTGCCACATGGTGCTCGGTACGGATAAGCAGCTCGTGCCGGGTATGTGTGGCGTGGTCGAGGACGGGATTCTGCCTGGCTTTTTTGGTTATGAGGCCGGCCAGTCGGCGGTAGGTGACATCTTTGGCTGGTTCATAGATACGTGCGTACCGCCGGACTACTGGGCGGAGGCGCGCGAGCGCGGCCTTGATATCCACACCCTGCTCGAGGAAAAGGCCGCCCGCCTGCGACCAGGGCAGAGTGGGCTTCTGGCACTCGACTGGTGGAATGGCAACCGTTCGATTTTGGTGGACGTCGACCTGTCCGGCCTGCTGCTCGGCGCGACACTCCAGACGCGGCCAGAGGAAATCTACCGCGCATTGATCGAGTCGACGGCCTTCGGAACACATGCGATTGTTCGCAATTTTGTCGAGCACGGCGTGCCGGTGGACGAGTTGTACGCATGCGGAGGGCTGCCTGAACGCAACGCCCTGTTGATGCAGATTTACGCCGACGTGACGGGGATCGAAATCAAGCTGTCGGCGTCGAGCCAGACACCGGCCCTCGGCTCAGCCATGTTCGGAGCGGTGGCGGCCGGCTCGGCGAATGGCGGCTACGACGACATCGTCGCCGCCGCCTGCCAGATGGCGCGGCTCAGGCCGAAGGTCTTTCGACCTGATCCCGCGGCGCACGCCGTGTATCAGCAGTTGTATGCCGAATACAGCCGGCTTCACGACTACTTTGGACGGGGTCAGAACAATGTGATGAAGACGCTGAAGCATATCCGCGACGCCGCGATCGGTGAGAGGGGGTCCTAGCCCATGCTGTTGGCGAGTTTGCGCCGCGAGGTTTGCGCCATGAACCTGGAGCTGCCCCGCCAGCGGCTGGTGACGTGGACGAGCGGCAACGTTAGCGGCCGCGACGCGGAGTCCGGCTACGTCGTCATCAAGCCGAGCGGCGTGCGCTACGATGACCTCGCGCCTGAGAACATGGTCGTGGTGGACCTGAACGGCAATGTAGTCGAGGGTCCGCTGAAGCCGTCAGTCGATACAACCACGCATCTCTACGTCTATCGCCACCGGCCGGACGTCGGCGGCGTGGTGCATACCCACTCGCCGTATGCGACGAGTTTTGCCATGCTCGGCCAGTCGATCCCGGTATACCTCACGGCTATGGGGGACGAATTCGGCGCCGAGATTCCGCTCGGCGACTACTGCCAGATCGGCGGTGACCAGATCGGTCAGGAAATCGTGCGCTCCATTGGTAACTCGCCATCGATTCTGATACGGAGTCACGGCGTGTTCACCATCGGAGCCAACGCCGTCGCCGCGGTCAAGGCCGCCGTCATGACCGAGGACGTCGCCAAGACTGTGCATCTGGGGCTATTACGCGGCCAGCCCGAGCCTCTGCCGAGTGACGAGGTTGCCCGGCTGCGGCAAACCTACCTGCAGAATTACGGTCAGGCCGGCGGGTAGACAGCTATGCCTGGCTTGAAACACTTCGAAGCCTGGTTCGTGACCGGTAGTCAGCACCTGTATGGCGAGGAGACGCTCAGGCAAGTCGCAGACCATTCCCGTCAGATCGCCCAGGCGCTGTCCGATGCGCCAAGCATCCCGATCCGAGTCGTCTTCAAGCCGGTGGTGACCACGGCTGAGCAGATCCGCGCATTGTGCCTGGAAGCCAACGCGAACGAGGCGTGCGTTGGGCTCATCGCCTGGATGCACACGTTCTCACCAGCCAAGATGTGGATCGGCGGCCTGAACGCGCTCCAGAAGCCACTCGCTCACCTGCACACGCAGTTCAATCGCGAAATCCCATGGTCCGGCATCGACATGGATTTCATGAATTTGAACCAGTCCGCACATGGCGACCGAGAATTTGGGTTTATGGTGAGCCGCATGCGAATCAACCGCAAAGTGGTGGTTGGTCACTGGCAGGATCCGACGGTGCACGCGCGCCTGAACTGGTGGTCGCGGGCAGCCTGCGCCTGGCAGGAGGCCCATTCGCTCAAGCTGGCGCGGATCGGCGAGAACATGCGCCAGGTGGCTGTTACTGAGGGCGACAAGGTCGAAGCCGAGCACCGACTGGGGGCCTCGGTCAACGCATATGGCGTCGGCGATCTGGCCCTTGTAGTCAGCGCAGTTGCCGACGCGGATGTCGATCGACTGACGGCGGATTACGACGCACAGTACGCGATGGCGGAGTCGCTGCGGCCAGGTGGCGCGCGACGCGAGTCGCTGCGGGATGCGGCACGCATCGAGCTCGGGCTGCGGCGCTTCCTCGACGCGGGCGGCTTCAAAGCCTTCACCGATACATTCGAAGACCTGCATGGGCTGAAGCAATTGCCTGGCATCAGCGCCCAGCGTCTGATGGC
>DASYKL010000379.1:0-7041 GCA_035995405.1 Chloroflexota bacterium | reverse complement strand
CGCCCTACGAGGCCTTTGGGCGGGTATCCATAAAACGTGCAGGCGGCCGCGTTGGCATCGACAATGATGCCTCCGTTCGGATCGACAAGCAGTTTTACGGCTTCATTGTTTTCGAACATCTGGCGGTAGCGCCGCTCGCTGATCTCGTGCTCTTCTGCTGCCGCGCTGACCTGATGGAGTGCGGAAGCCAGCCGCCGCGAGAACCAGATCGCCACGATTGCACCCACCCCAAGCCTGAGCACGATACCGCCCAGCAGTACTGTAGTGAGCTGATCGCTCAACGCCCGATTCACGTGCAGCCGCTGCGTGAGGAGGTCCTGCTCGAGATGTATGGCGCTGTCGAGGATGAGCTGCATCTGGGGGACATACTGCAGGGCAACGCCGCGTTGCGCTGACGCACGGATAGCCTCGGTATTGGGTCCTATCTGGACGCTGGCGGCTCGGCGCGCCGTGACACCCTGGTCGACCACCTGCTGCTGCCAGACGGCTTGTCGCTGCCCGAGGTCGCGCCATCGCGCAACCTGCGCCGGATCCTCGGCGGTGAGCTGCTCAAGAGCAGCGAGGTCCGCACTGTAGAGCTGCGCATCCGCGGTGTATTGTCCGAGAAGCGCTTCGTCACCCAGGAACAAGAACCCCTGATAGGCGGCCTCCATCTTGAGCAGTGCCGTTTGCGTTTCGCTCTCAAGATGTAACACCTGCTCGGTGCGGACCACTGCTGCGTCTGACTCAATCTTGCGGGTCAGCGTCGTCCAGCAGGCCAACCCGCTCTGCGCCGCGGAGAAGGCCAGGACCAGGGCAAAGCCGCCTAGCAGTTTCAAGTGCAACGGCGCCACGCGGAGCCGCTTGAGCATGCTCAAACCTCTCTTGTCCATCGGTGTGGGGTTGCCTATGAGAGATCATCGGCAGCTACTGGCCTAAACCTTTGGCGCCTGAGTAGAGCGCGAGCCGGCTCTGCCAAAAGTCGGAGCGAAATGTCAGCCTGAGGGCCGATGCCCCGCCTCGAGCAGAGTGCGACGCTGCGTATATGAACGGGACACCTGCCAGCGAGTCCGTTCATAGGTGCAAGGTCCCTCCGGGGAACCGAGGCTCGCTCGTCCAGGTCCCCTTCCCTGAGCGCGAGCGCGGGCCGTTGTGGTTCTCCGGAGGCTTTGCTACTGCCCGCTAGGACGCCGCGGGCGGCTGGAGCTCGTTGATGCGGGCGCGCACCGCATTTTTTTCGTTTTCGTCTCCCCTGGTCCAGCGCGCGTCGAGGTCGTTGTACTCCTTCCACTCGTCAGGCACTGCGCTTTCGTGGAAGATCGCGTTGACGGGGCACTCCGGCTCGCAAGCACCGCACTCGATGCACTCGTCCGGGTGGATATAGAGCTTCCGATCGAGCTCGTCGGTCTCGAAGTAGATGCACGAGACGGGACATACGTCTACGCACGATTTGTCTTTGGTGTCGATACAGGGTTGGGTGATGGTGTATGTCATGCAGGGATCCTTAGCTCCAGTCAGCGACCGCTGCAGCCATTAGGCCACAATCCGGAGCGTCGCGTCTGCGACTCAGGTCACACAGCCAGCAGTTAGGATCAGCTCGCGGCGACGAGTCGCCAGGACGACATCGACGGGCGTCTAATCAGGTGCGCGGCGTCGTAATGACCACATCTGGACGCCTTTTTCCATCTCCAGCGCCGCTAGCCAGGGAACGGCTGGCGGTCCAAGCTCGGCACGGAAGCTGCGGGCTGTCGCGCGCGACAACTCCGGATCGGCGGCAACGGTCGCAGCGATCTCGATCGCTCGGGGCTCGACTTCCGCTTCGGGGAGCGCCTCCCAGGCGAGACCCAGAGCTGCCGCCCGGCGGCCGTCGATCTCCTGCGCGAAGACACCCAAACCCGCGGCGGTTTCGCGTCCGGCTACTCGACTGAGGAGTTGGAAATGTCCCCCGCCCGGGTGCAGGCCAATCCGCGCGAACCCGCTGAGAATCCGCGCAGTTTCGGCGATAATGCGCAGGTCCGTCGCCATCATCAGATTGACTCCGGCGCCGACAGCGTGGCCACGCACGGCGGCGATCGTGGGCGGCAGGAGCTCGCCAACACGCGTGAAGGCGCGGTAGGTGAGCGTCAAAGCTTCGTAGTTGTCGGGCCGCGCCGGATCCTTACCGGCGCCAGCAAGCACATCGCGATGCGCGCCCGAACAGAAGGATGCCCCGAGGGCACGCACCACAACCGCGCCGACATCCTGGTTGCGGTCGATCTCGTCACAGGCCGCCAACAGCTCATGCACCATCTCTGTCACGAACGAATTGCGTCGCTCTGGCGCCGCCAGCGTCAGAAGCGCGACGTGGCCGTCGAGTTGGAGCCGGATCTCGCCAGTCATGTGGTCGCTTCGAGTTGCGCCGGGCTGAGTCCGAGCGTCGCCTCCAGGACGATCTCAGTGTCGAAGCCCATTGGTGGGGCTGGGATGTCGGGTGGTGCCTCGCCCCATTGATCGACACCGATCGGACTCCGAACCATGCGCACGATCTTGTTGTATACGGCTTGTCTACGGCCCCGCTCGCTCGCGATGGCCTCGTGTAGCTACGCGCCAGTGCCGCTCGAATCGCTCGTCACCACCCACTGACCCTGTTTCCCGCTGCGGACGATTGCGTCGATCACGCGCATATTGGCTACGGCGTCTGAGAGCGGCGTCGGGACTGGCGTGTCGTCCAGGATCGCGCGCGAAAAACGGTCGCCTTGCAGGGTGTACTGGTTGCAGACCTCGAAAAGGATCTCGTCGGTCGTCGAATCGTGGGTGTGCCACAAGCGACAGGGAACGTCAGTCGGCGCATTGAATGGGATCTCGATTTCTATTCGGCCGCTGGTGCCGAATATCATCACGCGCTGATAGGGACCGAGCTGCGTCGAGCACGTGAAGAGGGACGCGCCAGCCCCGAAATCGAGCAGCGCCGAGACGAGGCGGTCCGTCTGAAAGCTCGGGTCGTACTCGATGATGGCGGTCACTCGCGCGGGCTCGTCGTCGAAGATGAAGCGCGACAACGAGATGTTGTAGCAGCCGATGTCCATCAGTCCACCGCCACCGTGGTCCGCGCTATTGCGAATATTCGTTGGATCAAGGTTCGAATAGGCGAAGGCCGAGTGAATCGTTCGTACTTCACCGATCGCGCCGCTGGCCACCAGCTCCTTGGCCCGCTGCCACTGCGGGTGATGGCGGTACATGAACGCTTCCATCACCTTGAGCTGGGGATGCGCCGTCGACGCGTCCAGCAGGGTCTGCGCTGCCTGTGCACTCAGTGCAAGCGGCTTTTCACATAGCACGTGCTTGCCCGCCTCGAGCGCCTTGATCGACCAGGGGACGTGCTGCTCGTTGGGCAGGGGAATGTACACGGCATCGACGTCCGGATCGGCCAGAAGCTCGGCGTACGAGCCATATGCGCGGGGAATGCCGAGCTGCCTCGCCGCCGCCTCGGCCCGCTGCTTGTCGCGGGAGGCAATGGCGGTCACCTCGCAATACGTACCTTGCTGCATAGCCGGGATAACGTGGACCACGCCGATTCTGGCTGTGCTCAAGACACCCCAACGAATCTTGGACATATCGTGACGGTCAGGATAGACCCTTCAAGCGGCGGCGTGGAGCGCGAAAAATAGCTCACTGTGCTGGTCAGCTGTTATGACGGAACAACCATGGCGATGACTCCTACATCAACTGTTCGGCGCACGCGATCACTCGCGGATGGCACTCAGATTCCGCTCCTCGGCCTTGGTGTCTGGCAGGTGCCCAACGGGCCGACTACTGAAAGCGCCGTCCGTTGGGCACTCGAGCTCGGCTACCGACACATTGACACCGCCCAGGCCTACGGCAACGAGGAAAGCGTCGGTCGAGCACTTCGCGAGAGCGGTGTGCCGCGCGACCAGGTCTACATCACGACCAAGTTCAACCCGTCGCGCAAGGATCCGGTGGCCGAGGCGGAGCACAGCCTGCAGCGACTCGGCATGGAGTATGTCGATCTGTACCTGGTCCACTGGCCGCAAGGTGGTGCGACGCGAGCGTGGCCCGGCATGCAGCGGGCGCGTGAGCTCGGCTATGCCCGATCGATCGGCGTGTCCAACTTTGGCGTCACGGAGTTGGACCAGGTGCTGGCTGCAGCCACGATTCCGCCGGTGGTGGACCAGGTGCAGCTCAGCCCGTTCGAACACCGCCACGCGCTCGTCGAGGGCGCGCGGCAACGGAACATCGTGGTCGAGGCGTACAGTCCGCTCGGCACCGGCCGCCACCTGTTGCACGAGGCGGTGCAGGGCATTGCAGCTTCGATCGGTCGGTCTCCGGCCCAGGTCTTGCTGCGCTGGTGCCTGCAGCGCGACCTCGTGGTGATCCCCAAGTCGACGCACCGCGAACGCATCGCGGAAAATGCCCAGATCTTCGACTTCACTCTCTCGGATCAGGACCTGGCGGCGCTCGACGCGCTCGATCAGACCAATGGCACCGACCGCGCCCGCGAACGCACGTGGTGGTAAGGCGTAGCGTGTAGCGCGGTGAAGGCGCCGCACCAGCAATGGATTATCGGCCGGCGGTCACGGCTTTGAGCGCGGCGAGCGACTCTCGGATGAGCTGCGGGAAGTCTTGCTGGTTGGCTTCGTTGATCCAGCGTTCGAAGGCGATGCGGAAAACGGCGATGCCTGCCTCGGCGGCGAGACTCGCGGCCGGGTCTCGAACGCCTTGCTGGCGTAGCGTGTCAGCGAGCGCCGTGGACAGAGAAGCGAGCTTGATCAGCTCCCGTTCTTGCAGCTCGGGGTTCGCGGCAATGACGGCCTGGCGCTGCACGGAAAATGGGCGACGCTCCTGGAGCAGCCCGGCGGCGGCGCCGACCGCCGCGGCGACCGCGTCGATCGGCGCGCTGGACGCAGGCGTGCTGGCCAGGGTGGTCACCATGAATTCCTGCAGTGAGCCAGCGCCCCAGAACAGCACCTCCCGTTTGTCAGCGAAGTAGCGGAAGAAGGTTCGCTCGGTGACGCCGGCGCGTTTGGCGATCTCGGCGACGGTGGTCTGTTCGAAGCCGCGCTCGCTGTACAGCTGCAAGGCGGCTTGCTCCAGACGGCCACGCGCGTTTGGCTCCCATCGCGCCACGTCGTCCATGGTAATTGATGACAGCGACTGTCATCATGTGTATGCTCTATTGATGTCAGCAACTGACATGAAAAGAGCGTGACCAGGAGGTTCTCAATGCGCGTATTCGTCACCGGCGCGTCCGGCTGGATCGGTTCCGCCGTCATACCCGAGTTACCGGCAGCGGGTCATCAGGTCATCGGGCTGGCCCGATCGGATGCCTCCGCCGCTGCCCTCACCGACGCCGGAGCGGAGGTCCAGCGCGGCACGCTTGATGAGCTCGACAGCCTCCGCCGTGCAGCGGCCGCGTCGGATGGCGTGATCCACCTCGCCTTCAAACACGACCTCGCGTTCTCGGGCGACTTCGAGGGCGCTGCCGGAGCAGATCGCCGCGCCGTAGAAACATTCGGCGAGACACTGGCGGGTTCTGACCGACCCTTCGTTATCGCCTCCGGGACGGTGGGGCTCGCACTGCGCCGGCTGGCGACAGAACAGGACGGACGTGGTCCCGAGTCGGCTCCAGCGCAGCTGCGCGGCGGTCCGCGGATCCGATTTGCCAATTCGCAGATGACGCTCGCTCTGGCTGCCCGCAACGTCCGCTCGTCCGTTGTGCGACTGCCTCCGACTGTGCACGGCGAAGGAGATCACGGCTTCATGGCGACCCTGATCGGCATCGCCCGCGACAAAGGTGTCTCCGGGTACATCGGCGACGGGTCTAACCGCTGGCCCGCCGTCCACCGGCTCGATGCCGCGCACCTCTTCCGCCTGGCGTTGGAGGCGGCCTCGGCGGGATCGGTGCTGCACGCGATCGCCGACGAGGGCGTGCCGATCCGCGTCATCGCCGAAACAATCGGTCGGCATCTGGATCTTCCCGTGGTCGCTGTCTCGCCCGAGAAGGCCGGCGAGCATTTCGGCTGGTTGGCCGACTTCCTGGCGATCGACAGCCCGGCCTCGAGCGCGCTGACCCGCGAGCTTCTCGGATGGCAGCCGACCCAGGCGGGCCTTATCGATGACCTCGACAGGGGCCACTACTTCCATGCGCCGGCGTCAGTGCAGGCCTAGCTGAACGAAGTCACTGCACCGCCTGCAATCCATCTGGACCCACACCACAGTGGCCGCCACGGGCGGACAGGGCTGCGGGCGGCCAGAACCGCCTGGCACCCTGGCACGTTCTTCGGGCCCTCGGGGTGTTGCTGGCGGTTCTGACGCTCGCGGTCTTGAGTCCAGTGTGCGGCTCGTCCACGTTTGATCCAACCGACATGCGGCTGAAACGTGGGTCAGCCGAATGGCGGGTGGGTCGTCAGCCTCCGGCGCCGACTGGCACCGGGTTGCCGCCTGGACGGCGGCCTGGGCCAGCGCCGGTGCTGGTCGTCGCTGGCGCAGATGTGCGTGCCACGCTGAAGCTGGAGCCGTCGGCGGAGATCGATGATGGCACTGCCAGCGCCTGGTTATTGGCGTTGACCATCGTGATCGGCTGGGCTGCGGCCGTAGCGAGGTCAACCGTTTGGCCGTCCTGGACCGCGGAAGCGGAGCTGAATGCGACCGAGTTGAAGTAGTCCAACGGCAAGATGCCGTTTGACGCCGCCGGCGCTTCCTGGATCCATTCCGCCGACGATTCGGACGACGCATAGTTGGCGGTCGTCTGATAGGTCTGGCCCGACGTGTTGTTGCTCATCGAAATCTGCCAGACGCCCGTTCCCGCACCCTGTTCGTCGATCGAGACCGTCACCGAGTCGCCCGGTACGACCGCTAGCGGTACCTGCTGTGACGGCTGCGGCAGCATTTCGATCCACGTCTGAAATTCTGCTTGGCCGCCGCCGCCAGCCACGTCCTGCGTGCCGGCCTGAATCAGGTCCTGGCTGGTGACGCCGCCAATGCCGACCCACGTAGCGCCGACGCCGGGGGTGTTATTGATGCCCGCCGGTGGGACGATCCACGTGCCGGTCACACTGGTGTACG
>DASYKL010000378.1:0-7155 GCA_035995405.1 Chloroflexota bacterium | reverse complement strand
CGCCTGGGTCGTCGCTGATCTGTCGACAGCTGGGGTCCCCGGCGGATCTATGACGTTCCGCAACGCTGACACCGTCCTGGTTACGGTAGCGGTCGATGCCACGGGCCAGGCGAGCTACAGCGTCATGCTTGGCGCTGGGCTGGCGTCGTTGACGGCAACGTACAACGGCGACACCAGTTTTGCTGCCAGTGCGTCGGCGATGCTGCCGATGACGGTTACCCAGCCGACGCACGGTGACTCTGGTGGCGGGCACTCGGCCGCTCCGCCGCGGCCAGTCGCCGCGCCGGTGGCGCCAGGCTTTGCTGGTGGGGGGTTGGCGCCAGTGGTGACTGTGGCGTCGGCGCCGGTCGGGAGTCCGCCTGTGGCAGCGGCCGCGGCGAGTGGCGTCACTGCCGAGGCCCCGATACGGGTCACAACGGTGTTGCCACCGCCGTTGATCGCGCGGCAGGCGGACCCGCAGCAGGCGGACCCGCGGCAGGCGGACCCGGCAACGCTCGGCTGGAGCACGGCGGTCACCGACGGCTTGCGTATCGAGGTCCAGACTGACACTGCCGCTCTGGTCACTGGCAGCACGATCGACGCGCGTCAAGTCAGCCTGGGAGGTGGCAATGCCGAGCCGCTATCGGCGCCGATCGAGGTGCGACTGATCGCCCGAGATCTGGCCAGTGGCACCGAAGTCGCGCTGCCAGACGCTACCCCAGCACAGACTCTGTCGATCAGCCTGCCGGTGCTTGTCGAGACGCTGGCAGCCGGTGACACGTTTACCTGGTTGGTCGAAGTCCGAGAGGACGGCCAGTTCCTCGGCTACATGCGCTACCCGAGCACACTCGACGCCCTGACTGGCATGCTGGTCTACGATATTCCCGCCACGACGTTGCAACAAAGCTCAGTCCTGCCGGTGATACTCCATCCAGCGTCGGTGCAGACGTTCGTTGCAGATGTCCATGTGTACTCGTCGCCTTTGCGCTCGGCGGAGGACTTTGGCGTGGTTGGCGAGGTGTGGAGCACGTTTGACGTGATCGCGCCCCAGGTAGGTGGTCGCATTGGCGTACGTTTGCCCGCGACCGACGAGCTGGTGTGGATCGATGCCGACGGCGTCGGCCCGTCGGGCGAAGGCATAACGGTCTGAACGTCAGAAACCAGAACCGTGACGTGCCTGCTGTCAGGTAGTACGGAATTCGGGCGGGAACAGGTCGGCCGGATCGAACGCGCTGCTGAGTAAGCCGTCGGCTAAGGCGTAGTCGATGCCTTTCTGGAGTGCGGCTCGATTGGCGGCCAGGCCGTATGGCCAGAAGTCGGCGCCCATCAGCTGTTTTACACGCAGCGCCAGGCTGGGAAACAATGGCACACCTGACACGCCGGACGGGTTGGACAAGACTTTCTCGTACCAGCGGTCGCGAGACGCGACGAGCGCCTGGTACAGCGCGGCTGCCAGACCGGGCTCGGCGTCGTAGACGTCGCGGCGCATGACAAAGCCGTGCAGCAGGGGCAACAAGCCCGTGTCCTGGAAGTAGGCGACCTCTTCGGCGAGCGGATCGTCGAAGAGGGGACGGATGCGGTCGCTGCCGTCGGTAAAGGCGTGCGGCCACTCCGGAGCGAAGACGACATCGGCCTGGCCACTGAGCAGGAGCTCGCTCGGGTCCGCGCCGATGGCGTAGTCCAGCTGGTAGCCGTTGAGCTGGGGGAGTGGAATGCGATCGCGAAACGCGTATTGCAGCCAGTGGATGTCACGCGGGTTGACGCCAAACCGGTCGCGCAGCAGGCCGCGCAGCCAGAGTGGGTCGGCAGCAAAGAAGTCATGAATAGCAAACGTCTTGCCCGGCAAATCGGCGGGGGATTTGACGGAGTCGTCCGCGCGGACGAACAGTGCGCTCTGGCGGAAAATGCGATGCAGGTAGATAGGGAGCGTCACCAGGGGCGGCACGCCGCGGCCGTGGACGATCAGCCCGTACGCAAAGGACATCTCCGAGGCGTCGAAGGCCTGGTCACGGAGCATGCGGTTGAAGATATCGGAGACCGGCAGATCGACCACGTCGACGGCGAATCCCTGGACCGTGACGTCGCCGCGAAAGAGGGCTTCGGTGCGGTCAGCGCGTTGCAGGGCGATGGTAAAGGGCACGCGGCGGGTCGTCGGACTGGTCAAATCACCGAGGCCGGATCGGCCGAGCCAATCGATTGCCAGGGCGTGTGCAGTGGAATAAGCCGCTCGTCGGCCGCGAGTGTCTCGTATGCGACCGGCTGCTCGAGGCCGAGCGGGGCGCCACCTTCCTGGAACCGCTGCACGGAGTCCAGCATCAAGCGACGCATGCGGATGACGGCGACATCGCTGGCGCCGAGGTGCTCACGGGTGCGGTCGTAGATCGGGCCCATGCTCTCCTGCACGGCGATATCCTGGACGTTGACGCCGAAGATACCAGAGTAGCTTTGGTTTCGCTTCATCGCTTCGCGATCTTGGAGAAAGTTGTTCGCCCGCGTCCGTAGCTTGCGGTATTCCGTGTCGATGTCTGTGCCCATGCGGGCGCCCGCAAAGGCAAAGAGAGAATCGCGATTGGCGATCGGCCCAGATTTGTCTACCTGTATGTAAAAGAACATGGTGTGGTGGTCGTCGATTGGCACGAACGCCTGCATATAGGTCCAGCCTTGCGGTGGTGGAAAGAATGCATAAAACGGCGCCACGAACAGGGTCATGCGGATGTAGGCGTATTTGTCTGGATCCTGGATGGGTTTGCGGATGGCGACATAGCGGAAGCCATAGTCGGTGTTCTGCGCTTCCAGACGGGGTCGTTTGTCATTCGACGGCCGATGCACGACTGTCGTTGTGCCCTGCTGTAGTTTGCTGGAGCCGCCGCTGGCGGATTGCTCAGCCGACGGCTGAATCTCCATCGAGTGCAGGAAACTGGAGTGCGCCGAGTCGATGACGCCTTCCAGGCATTGGACCCAGTTACATTCTTCGCGCATCTGAACGATCAGGCGCTGGTCGTCGCTGGCCATGGTCCAGCCGAAGGCCGGGAACGGCGGCTCGAGCTGGGCGGGTCCCATATACGTCCAGATCAGGCCACCTGCTTCGCGGACTGGATAGCTGATGGTCTTGACGCGATTGACAAAGTCGCTCTCTTCCGGTTCAGCCGGCGTCTCCAGCACGTTGCCCTGGGCGTCGATCCTCCAGCCGTGGTAAATGCAGGTCAGCGCACAGTCGTCATTGCGGGCCAGGACGAGTGACGCGCCGCGGTGCGGGCAATACTCGTCCAGGACTCCCACCTGACCGTTGTCATCTCGGAAAGCGACCAGATCTTCGCCGAGCAAGCGGACGCGCCTTGGTGCACCGCCAGCTCGGAGGTCGTTCGACTGTAGCGCCGGCATCCAGTACCGTCGCAGCATCTGGCCCATGGGCGTTTCCGCTCCAACATGGCACAGCAGCTCGTTTTCCTCTCGTGTCAGCATCAGCTCTCCTACAGGTCGCGTGTGCTCTCGGCGAACAGGTCTTCGATGCGGTATTTCTCGGGAATGAAGCCTTGCTCGTGCGAGAATCCGACGATAGTCTCCAGCATCGGCCGATTGGCTTGTAGGCCATAGGTATACGGATCCTCGCCGACGATCTGGCGCGTCTGGCGCAGATACTCCGCGCCGAACATCAGGCCAGACGGGATGCTCTCGGCGAAGCGCTCGCGGTACAGCTCTTTGGCGCGGACGAACGCGGCATACAGATTGAATGCCGTCCAGGGGTACTGCCGATAGATATCGCCACGGATGGCATAGCCGTGGTTAGCTGGCACGAACCCGTGTGCCGCGACGAAGCGCTTGCCTTCAGCCATCTGGTCTGGGAACAGCGGTTTGACCTTTGACCAATCGCCGTCCTGGGCGCGGATGGTCGTCGAGCGATCGATGATGTTCTTTTCGCGACTGAACGCGCGATCGACTGGTGCGGCATCCAATTCGTGGTTAACGAGCATCGACGCCAGGCTTTTGCTAGGCGGCATGCGATTGAACTTGATGCCGTCCATCGGCTTGAAGCCCGTGGCGCCACCGTGGCTGAGCTCTTCGGATCGCTCCATCCACCATTCGACGCCAAATTGCGACACGCCGAAGTCGTGCTCGAAGATGCCCCGCGACCACAAAGCGGCTGTTTGCTGGTACTCGCCAACGCCGAGTCGTTTGCCGGCCAAATCTTCCGGTTTCTGGATCCCAGCGTCGGTATGGATGGAATAGCGGGTGTGCCAGAAGCGGCGCGATGGAAACACCGGCAGCATGACCAGATCCATGCCGCGGGCTTTGGCGATCAGGTACGACGACAGGGACATTTCGCAAAACTCGAATTCGCCGAAGCGCAGCTGGCGCCAGAACGTTTCCGATGGATCCGAGTGGGTGACCATCAGCTCGATGCCTTCAGGTTCCACTTCGCCGTCGATGAGCGGTTGGATCCGCTCGTTCTTTGCCGTGATGAAGCTCAGTTTCAGTTTTGCCATCGTCGATTACGTGCCCAGTGTGCGTTTGATGAACTCGCGGGTGTCGGGGGAAGCGTTCCTGATCGTGGTGATCGTCGCGTCGATTGCGTCCGGTGACTGGAAGCCGACGGCTAGCTGGCGACCGTTCATATCTTTGACGTAGGCGTCGCTCTGGACCGCTCTGCTGAATCCGTCGCGCAGGGCGCTGCTGGTCGCGGGCGGCGTTTGTTTGCTGACCGCGTACACGTCCACGCCGGTGTTTACCGCGTTCAACGTGTCCAGCACGGTGCGCTGCTCAGGCGTGACGGACCTGGCAGCGGCGACGTGTTTGAACCACGGGTATTTCCCCGCGGCCTGGGCTTTCTTGAGCGTCTCGCCGGATTCGGCGAAGTAGAAGAGCGGCGTGATTTCATCGTTGTCGAGCCAGTTGGGGTTCTGGGTCAGGTCGATATCGCGGCACGCCGGCATGGCATCCACTTCGCCCTGATTGAACGCCAGAATCATCTGCGCGGTCGCTGCATAGCCGAACACCGGATCGATCGGCAAGCCAACCTCTTTGCTCCAGCGCAGCAGCGCGTCGTAGTAGGAGCTGCCCGTCAGACCGGCGACCTTCATGGGCTGCTTGAGGTTGGTGAAGCTGTCCAGATCCTTGACGGCGGTCTTGTGGGCGCACAGAGCGAGTGTTTGTGGCGCGGCGTCTGGTTTGCCGAGGTAAACCGATTCGCTTTCTGGTAGGAAGCCATCCAGGCCACCGCTCAAGACAGACTTGACCAAAAGGGTGGAGATGTAGACGACGATGTTGATGTCGTTGCCGCGTTGTGGTCCGCTGAGGACTGTCTTGGCGGCCAGCAGGCTGTCGGCGCCTGGCATGTTCTCCACCACGATGGTGGGATTCCCGGTCAGGGCGGCCTGGAGATGGGGTGCGAGCAAGCGGGCTGTGGCGTCGAAGCCGCCGCCAGCGCTGTAGCCGACGATCAGGTGGATGGTTTTGCCTTTGAAGTCGACGGCGCCCGCCGCGGCTGTCGCGGCTGTCGCTACCGGCGCGGCGGTTGCAGCCGCAGCCGCGGGCGGAGCGGCGGTGGGCACGGCCGGTGCGGGCGTGGCCGTGCAGGCGGTGAGCGCCAGCGCCATTAAGGTAATGGTGATGCGGATGAACAGTGGACTCATCGCCGACCAGTGTCGTAATCGACGCCTCGCGAGCGGAACCATACGTAGATGCCCTCCCAAAACAACTCCGGATCCATGGTCAGCACTTCGCCCGAGTCGGCTCGGGCGATCACCAGACGGCCCCAGGCGGCTGGACTACGTTTCTCCCCTTCGATGGTATGCCCGCCCCGCCACGTGTGCATGGCACTGGAGTCGGTGAGAAATTCGCCGAGGACGTCCGGGTTCGCCAACAGCGCTTCGCGGACTTGATTGGCTTCGTCCACAACGAGTACGGCGTCGTGTTCGCCGTTGGTGCGCCATTCGGCGGTCAGCGTCATCACCACCTCATCACTACGTAGCACCAGGTCAGCAGCATCAGAAGAAGGTGGTGAAGACCTTGGCCAACAGCACGTTCTGATCGAGAATGATCGTGCGTTTGGCGATCTTCCAACCGGTGTCACTGTCACGGCGGAGGATGTCTTCGCGCTTGCCGACAAACTCGTTGACCTCGTCGCGCAAGCGGTTCAGGTAGACGAAGAATCGGCTGCGCACGTGGACTTCGTCGCCCTGGACGTCCACCACCTGGACGTTGGTGACGATGTGGCGGACGCGAGAGAACGGCTCCTCACACCAGTGGATGCCGGTGTTCAGTTGTCGCACGCGGCCGGCGAGTGTGGAGTAGCCCTCGTCAAACCACGAGATTTCGGATTCAGAGTCGGTATTTTCGCGGGCTTGCTCGCCAAATTTGACGTTGCGTCGTTGCGGCATGTGGTAGTGGATGTCAGGAGCAATCAGCTCGATCCACTGGCTCCATTTTCGCTCGTCCAGCAACTCCGCTTCCAGGTACAGGAATTGCTCGATTTCGCGCTCGAGGAGCAGGCGCTCCAGCATCTGGCTGGCGTCTGAACCGATCGCGCTCAAGGTCATCTTAGGATTCTCCGAACTACGGCAGGACGCCCGTGACGTCGGTGCAGAAGGCCATGTCTTCGGTGCCGATTTTTGAGGGGTCGGCTGGATCTTCGACGTACCGAATAAAAACCCAGGCGCCGTCCATAGGATTGGCTGTCACCTCAGCGATCGCGCCGGCACGCAGGCGGACTCTGGCACCGACCGGGATCTCACGGAGGATCACGGTGTCGTTGATGTTCATGTGGTCTTCGGCGCTGGGCGTGGGCGTGGGCTGATCGGTCATCGGGCGTCCTCGGCGATTGTGGTGGCGGCGTTGACGGGATAGAGCTCGTCCCAGCTGCCGGCTTGCATGAACTGCAGCCAGCGGCTCAGGCGTGAGCGTTGGTTCTCTTCAGCGATGCGATAGTTCAGCGTGATCCCCGGCACACGGTCATCGGTGTGTGCATGCCCCACGCCCATCTGGAAGTTGTAGGGCAGGCGTTGGGCGATCGTCCCGAGACTCGCTGGAAAGGCATAGTTCCAGTTTTCCATGTCGTCTGATTCGGTCAGCCCGGCTGGACCGCCATAGCGCATCATGTAATGCCGCTGGGCGTCTTTGACGAGCTTCGGCGCGTTTTTGTCGACAGGGTATTGCCGCCAGCTTTCGGTCACCCCAACG
>DASYKL010000377.1:0-2784 GCA_035995405.1 Chloroflexota bacterium | reverse complement strand
AGCAACGAATGCGGCAAGCTGTGCTCGCGTGCGCTGCGCAGTGAGCCCGTGACCAGGTCGCCGTCGGGCGGACCGATGAACAGCCCGCCGGTCTGGTGCAGCAGCCGCGTCGCGGACTCCCGTTCCAACTCCTCCCATAGCTGCCACGCGCGACGCAGCAGGGGGACGTAGTCGGGATGCTCGAAGTAGGCCATGCGGATGATGCGCGTTTCGCCGTGCGACGAGCCGAGTGTGTGACCTGCTTCGTAAGCGTCGAGCCCCAGCACGCGCTGACCGCGGCGGGCGAGGTGATAGGCGGCCGCGCTGCCCATCGCACCCAGGCCAATGACGATCGTGTCGTACTCGGGGATGCTCATGTCAGACACGTTTGCGCATGGTCCACACACGATCGTCGCCTCGTGGATGGGGGTCGATGCTGACCACCTCGAAGCCGAGGGCCTGGTACAGGCCGACGTTGCTGGGAAGTGAATGGCGGACGTTGATGACGATGGCCTGACGCCCGCGCTCGGCAGTGAGGTCCATGAGGAAGCGCATCAAGGCTGAGGCGACGCCGCGGCGGCGATAGGCAGGCAGGACCGAGACTCGGCCGACGTACAGGTCAGCGTCGGTGTCTTGTGGTCGAAACCGCGCCGAGCCGACGGCTGTGTCGCCGACAAACGCCAGCACGGCGCCGCTGCCGTGGTCAGAGAGTGCCGCCTGCACGTCGGCGAGGGTCTCAGCGTGGGCGCTGGACGGGACGCGGAGTGCGCCGCGATATTCGGCAAAGGCCTGCTGCATGGTCTCGAGGACGAGCGGTGCGTCGTCGAGTGTGGCGAGGCGAAGCCGAAGATTCAGCGATCGGTCGGGAAGACCTGCTTCAGCAAACGGTCGGACACCAGGAATGTCCGCTTGCGCGCTTCGGTCTTTTTGGTCAGGCTCCACGCTTTGACAGCCACGATAGCCCAAGCCGCGCCAGCAGCGAGCCACAACAACGATTCAACCCCACGCGCATTGTCACGGGGCGTACGAACGGACGATGCAGATTCGGGGTTCATTATCGCAACACGGCTCCCTCGGCGGGGCCCACTATAAAGATCAGCCCGTGCCTCGACAAGTCCACACGGACACGGAGCCTTTCTGGTAATTCGATTTGCAATCTTGCAAAAACGACCACTTCAGGCTTGAGATGCAACTGCAACCCCGTACAGGAGGACTTGGGGACGGCATCCGACGGTTCCGCGGCGGCTTGCACCTTCGCATTTGAAGATCGACGTGCGACGCTCCAGCCGAACTGAGGTTTGACACGCGCCCGGCGGCGGCCAACAATGGCGCCGAGCGCCGGGCTGGGGGGCTCGGGGCATCACAGGTCGGCAGAAGGGGTCCGATTGTGAATGCGTTGCTGAAGCGTCTCGCTCTTGGCGCAGCGATTCTCGCGCTGGTGTTCCCAGCCACTCTCTCGGCGCAGGCAAGTCCGCGCACCATCAGTACTCAGGAATTGACCCAGACGAAGAATGGGGCCAAAGACTGGGTGACCCACGGTGGCGCGATGAACAACCAGCGGTACTCGTCGCTGGACCAGATCAACACCTCGAACGTATCGCAGCTGCGCGGTATGTGGATGACCCGCCTGGCCTCGGGCCTGGGTGGCAAGTACCGCTTCGAGGCCGATCCGCTCGTGGTAGATGGGGTGATGTACATCCCAACGGGCAACGACGACATTTTTGCGCTGGATGCCAAAACAGGCAAAAAGCTGTGGGAGTGGCAGAGTGATATCCCGCAGAACATGGACCTGATTTGCTGCGGCTGGGACAACCGCGGCGTAGCGGTCGGCGATGGTCGCGTCTACTCGGGGTTGCTGGACGGCAGCTTTGTGGCCCTCGATCAGCAAACAGGGCGATTGCTCTGGCGCACGCAGCTCGAAGATTACCACGATGGCTACAGCCTGACCGGGGCGTATCGCTACTACGACGGTCTGGTATTCACCGGTATCTCGGGCGGGGAAGAGGCTGCTCGCGGTCGGCTGACCGCTCTCGACGCCAAGACAGGCGCCGTCGTCTGGATCTTCTACACCATTCCGGGCCCGGGCGAGCCGTTCAGTGACACCTGGCCATCGGCTAATGATCCCGATCCGCAGATCGCGAACGCGTGGAAATGGGGCGGCGCCACGATCTGGCAAGCGCCGGCGATCGACCCAGACCTGGGCATGCTGTATTTCAGCACGGGCAACGCCAGCCCCAACAGCGGCGGCGACATCCGCAAGGGTGACAACCTGTTCTCCGCTTCGATTGTGGCGCTCGATTATCGGACCGGCCAGTACCGCTGGCATTTCCAGGAAGTGCACCACGACCTGTGGGACTTCGATGCGCCCAGCCCGGTTGTGTTGTTCGACCAGATGTACAACGGCGAGATGCGGAAGGGCCTGTATCAGGCGGGTAAAACCGGCTGGCTCTATTTCCTCGACCGCAGCACTGGCCAGCCGCTGATCGGCATCGACGAAAAGCCTGTCGATCAAGAAGCCCGTCAGTACACGTCGCCAACACAGCCATATCCAGTCGGTGATTCATTCATTTACCAGTGCCCGGATGCGGTGCCTGGTTTTGTGCGCAGCGGCTGCATCTTTGCCGCGTTCTGGGACATCGCGACGCTGACGCGACCGACGGGCCATGGCGGGTCGGAGTGGAGTCCGACAACATACGATCCGCAGACCGGTTTCGCCTACGTCATGGGTAGCGAGCAGACCAGCGCGTCGGCGATGCGGCCAGCGCCCTATATCCACGGTAAGAGCTACAGTCGCGGTGGGAGCGC
>DASYKL010000376.1:0-5089 GCA_035995405.1 Chloroflexota bacterium | reverse complement strand
CCGGAAGTCGGTCGGCAGCGCGCGCAGCGCAACCGCGAAGGTACGCCCTGTCACGTCAGCGAGCCGCGGTCGACCGGGTAGCCTTCACGCTTCCAGTACTCCAGGCCGCCGATCAACTCTTTAACCTGGAAGCCGAGCGCGGCCAGACGGGCGGCAGCGCGCGTCGAGCCGTTGCAGCCAGGGCCCCAGCAGTACGTGACGATCAGCCGCTGAGGGTCGAAGGCAGCCGTGGTCTCGGCGGTAATGTGGCGCGACGCTAGATTCAGTGCGCCCGGGATGTGCTCGGCGGCGAATGCCTCGGGCGACCGAGCGTCCAGGAGGACCACAGCAGCGTGGCCTTTCTGCTGATCCAGGTAGACGTCAGCGGGATCGGTTTCGAATGCCAGCTTGGCCTCGAAATGGGCTCTGGCTGACTCGGGTGCGGCAGCGGTGAACTCGTGAACGAGCGAGAAGCGCATGGCCTCAGGATGCACCACGCCGGACACTCGAGACGACTGGCAGAAACGCCACGTAACGCTAAGATCCTGCCATGCATACGGTGGCCGCCGTCCTGGTCGACGAAGTCGCCGCGTTCGAGCTCGGCGTGGCCTGCGAAGTATTCGGCCTCGTCCGCCCTGAGCTCGGGGTGGCGTGGTACCGCTTCCTGGTCTGCGCCGCCGAGCCTCCGCCCCTCCGCTCGAGCGGCGGCATGCTTATCGATACGCCACACGGCCTCGCTGCGCTAGCCCAGGCTGACACGCTGGTGTTCCCGTCCTGGCGCTCGCCTGCTGAGCAGCCACCGGCCGCTCTCCTGGCTGCAGTCCGCGCGGCCGCCGCCCGCGGCGCGCGGCTCGTCTCCATCTGCTCCGGCGCGTTCATCCTGGCCGCCGCGGGCGTCCTCGACGGACGACCGGCCACCACCCACTGGCGCTATGCCGAAGAGCTGGCGGCACGGTATCCGCGCATTCGCGTTGCACCGGACGTGCTCTACGTCGACGCTGGACAGGTACTGACATCGGCCGGCACAGCGGCCGCCATCGACCTCTGCCTGCACATCGTGAGAAGTGATTACGGCGCGGAGATTGCCAACGCCGTCGCCCGACGGATGGTCGTATCGCCCCATCGCGATGGCGGCCAGGCGCAGTTCATCGATCGGCCGGTTGCCGCGGTAGCTGCAGTGGGCAGCCTCCGGCCAGCGCTGACGTGGGCGATGGAGCACCTCGACTCACCGCATTCCGTCCTGGATCTGGCACGTCGCGCGGCAATGAGCCCACGCACGTTTGCCCGCCGCTTCCGGGCCGAGTACGGCACCACCCCGCACCGCTGGCTGCTCCACCAACGCTTGCTGCTGGCTCGCCGTTGGCTAGAGAACGGGGCGGAATCAGTCGACGGCGTGGCAGAGCGCAGCGGCTTCGGCTCGGCCGCGGTATTGCGCCTGCATTTCCGACGCGCGTTCGCCACGTCGCCGCACGCATATCGCCGTCAGTTCGGACCGGCTGAAACCAAGAGCAATAGCGCCGAGCCGGGTCGGACACCGATAGGGCTCGACGGACTCGCTACCGTCTAGACAAGGCGGGCGAAGGCAAGGCGGCGGGCGTATTCTTCGACCGACACTCCATCGTCCGGGACAGCGGTGAGATCGGCGTCGTCGGCGAGTTTGCGAAGGTTCACCTCGATGCCCTCGGGGATCGACACGCCGTGTCTGTCAAACAGCAGGCGGACCGTTGGTCGGTTCGGCGCGCTGGGCGAACAGGCGACGACGATGCCATAGCTGCCAGCGTATTTGCCGCCGCCGAAGCGCACGTGCACGCCGACCGGGAAGACTTCGACCATCGAGACGAATGCGTCGACTGCCTCGCTGTTCAGGTGATCGCCGGCCATGCCGCGCAGCGTATTGAGGACATCAACGGCCGGCAGTGAAGCCCGATTGGGCCGGTCCGACGACAGTGCGGAGCACACGTCGGCGACCGCGGCAAGCTCGGACAACAGCATCATGCGTGTCGAGTCGAATCGCTCGCGCGGTGTGCGGAAGAGCCGGTTGGTGCCGGTGAGTCCATTCGGATAGCCGCCGCCATCCTGGTGCTCGTGGTGCTGCAGGGCAATGTGCGCCGGGCGCGGGCTACCGATCGGCATCTGCCGCACCAGCTGGAATCCGAGCACGGTGTGCCGCATGACCTGCTTGAACTCGCTGGGATTCAGCCGACCTGGTTTACCCAGGATCCGCTCGTCAACGTACATCTTGCCGATGTCGTGCAGCAGGCAGCCAAGCGCCAGATCTTTCAGGTATTCGTTGTCCAGCAATAGCCGACGCCCCAGCATGACGCCATAAAACGCGACATCGACCGAGTGTTCGAACGTGTAATTGTCGTGGCTCTTGAGCGAGGCGACGCCTTCCAGGATGTGCGCTTCGAGGGCCTCGTCGATCAGGTGCTCGACATCGGATTCGAGTCGCCCGATCTGCCGCTCCAGGGCGCTGGTCAGCTTCGCCGGGACCTGACCGATGACGTGCGCGCCTTCTTCGGCGGCAGTGTCTCGCGCCGGCCTGGTCGCCTCAGCGATCAGCTCGAACATCGAGTCCAGATTGCGCACGGTGTTCGATCGCAGACGCTGCGAGATGAGCCCAAGCGGCTCGACATCGTCGGCGATGCCATCCATGACATACACAAAGTGGTACCCGCGCTGGCGGATCGAGCCGATGAAAGCGGGATTCAACAGCGTGCCGCGGGCGAGCAGAATGTCGCCGCGATGGTTGTAGAGATTGCGCCCGAGCAACATTCCTGGCTCGAGGAACTCTGATGAGACTCTATGCACGCAGCTGTCCTTCAGGGAGACCTGACATCATGCCGCCAGCCTCGCGCTGTCCGCGCTGTGGTATGGCAGCGCGACACAGAGGATCGTACCGACGCCGACGGTACTTTCAGCCCAGATTTGTCCGCCGTGTTGTTTGACGATGCTGCGCGAGATGGCCAGTCCTAAACCCGTACCACCTTTTTCGCGAGCGTCGCCAGCATCAACCTGCACGAATCGATCGAAGATTGTCTCGAGTTTGGCGGTCGGAATACCGCGGCCTTCGTCGCGCACGCGGATGACCACCTCGGCTGCCGTGGCTTCGGCATCAAGCCAGACCGTACCACCGCTGTGGGGCGAGAACTTGATCGCATTGGCCAGGAGATTCGTCAACACTTGCAGCAGTCGGTCGGGATCGCCTGACACGCGCGCGTCATTTGGTATGACCTGAATTGCCACACCTGCGTCCTGGGCGATTGGCCGCATGCCGTCAGCAGATTGGGACAGCAACTCGCCAACGCGGCACGGCACGCGAGTGATCCGCACATGGCCGGCGTCGATCCGCTCCAGGTCGAGCAGGTCGTTGACCAGGCGGATGAGCCGGTCCGTATTGGCGACCGCGATCTCGAACATGCGCTGCCCCTGCGGCGGCATGAGACCGCCGTGACCGGCTGCCAGCAAACCGAGCGCGCTGCGGATAGACGTCAGGGGGCTGCGCAGCTCATGGCTCGTCAACGCGATGAGCTCATCTTTCAGGACTTCAGCCGAACGGCGACCGGTCACATCGCGGAACGTGACCACGGCGCCGAGCGAACGACCATCCTCGTGCAGCGGCGCCGCCTCGTATTCAACAGGAAAGCTGGTGCCATTTTCGCGCCAGGCGGAGTCTTGCCCCAATGGCAGCAACGTCAGACCGGCGACGTTTATCGCGCCGTCGTCGGTGTGCTCAGGGCCGGGGCCGGTGGCAGTGCTCAGGAACTGGATGTAGGATCGCAGGGGCCGATCGAGCAGCTCGGCCACGCTCAAGCCGAGCATCACGGCCGCCGAGCGGTTCGCGTAGGCGATTCGACCATTAAGGTCAATGCGCAAAATACCCTCGGGCGCCGCATCGAGGATTGCCTGGTAGGGATCGCTCTGGGCACGCGTCTCCACGGCTTCCGTTGCGGGTTGCTCTGGCATCGGGCGCACGTACGACATCCGTGTCTCGCACATTGTTGTGCGGGGCCCCCCAGGGCAAGGGCTGCGACTGCTCGGGGGACGTTTTGCTAACCTATCCGGGACGTTTGGCCAGGCCGGATGGCACTGCTCAGGCGCCGAGCTGGTCGGCTAGAGTGGCGAAATCTGCCGCGCGGATATCGAAATGGAAGTCGGACGTCGCATCTGCCGCATCTGGCTCGCGCGAGTAGCCTTCGGCATGTTCAGCCGGCCGAGGTACATACGCCGTACGCAATCCGCGATCGCGCGCCGCGTACAGGTCGTAGGCGTGGGCGGCGACGAGCATAACCCTCTCTGGCGGCAGTCCGAGTAAAGCCACGGCGCCGTCGTACGTGCTGGGGTCCGGTTTGAAGTTGCCAAATTGCTCGGCGGCAAAAATACAGTCCCAGGGCAAACTATCATGGCGAGCCAGATCGACCAGCATGCCGAAGTCGCCATTGGACAGCGGGGCAATGATGTAGGTCTTCTTCAAGCGCGCCAGTCCGGCGAGAGCGTCAGGCCATGGTTCGAGGCGGCGCCACACGCGGTTGAAGCGTTCGATCGACAGGTCGTCGAGTCCCGTCAGGCTAAACCGCGTCAGGAGCTCGTCCAGCTTGCGGCGGTGCAGGCTGGCGACCGTCGACATGGGCAGCTCACCACGGCGGATGCGAGCCAGGCCTCCCTGGTACCCATCGGCGTGCCAGTCCTGGGCGAACGCTTCCCAGTCGACGTCGATGCCGTGCGCGCGACCGAGCTCGCGACCTTCACGGACGATCGTGCCTCGCCAATCAACAACCGTCCCAAAGACGTCGAAGAGCAGCGCGTCCACCAGCGGCGCGGTCATTACTGGCCATGCTACTGGCGCGATGTCCAGCCACTTCGGTTAATACCGGGAGCGCTGCACACAAATCTGGAGCGGCAACCCGTCAGCCGTCTCGCTCATGAGGCTCATCACCCGTCGATTCACCGCACGCGCTGCCAGCTCCAGCTGTGGTTGAAGCGGTCGCGGATGTCGGCCTAATGACCCTTGTGGTCTGGTCCGAGGCCTACTCCGGTTTCGGAAATGCGATCGCGCGAGGCAATATCTCGTTCGCGATCTTTGTCCAGCGGATGGTCCTTGCGCGGTCGG
>DASYKL010000375.1:0-1585 GCA_035995405.1 Chloroflexota bacterium | reverse complement strand
ATGGCCCAAGCGGCTGACGTGCCGCGTCGCACGCTGCTATCCGGGCAGCTGGTGATACGCGAGTCGTGTGGCGCCGCCGGCCGCCGCGCGCTCGTCAGCCATCTGCTATAGTAATTTCGGAAACAACGGAAATATCGGACGACCACATCGGGTCGTCATTCATGGCTGGAGGCCCCGCCTCATGCACCACCTCCGTACGTCTTCGCGATTACCCCGCAGCGGCAACGCCGCTCTCGCCGCCGGAGCACTTATCCAGGCCGCTCTGGGCACCGAGTTCGTCTTCGCCGGCCTCAGCAAGGCGGTCAACCACGATTACGCCGCCCAGTTCAAAGGCTTCGTCCAGGGCAGCCCTGGCGCCACGAGCGGCTTGCTGGCGCCACTCATCCAGCTGCTGGTCGTGCCCAACATAGACGTCGCCGCGCAGCTCGCCAAGTACATCGAGCTCGTCGCCGGGACGATTTTGCTTTTGGCCGCTGTGGAAGTCCTGCGGCGGCGTTTTTCCGCACCGCTGGGGGCACCGCATGGCTACGAGCCGCTCGTGGCGCTGCTGAGCGCTTGCGCGGCGCTGGCTCTGGGCGCGTTGTCACTCGGTATCTACATGGTCCAGGGCGGCCGTCTGCCGACGATCAATCCAGCCTTCGCCTTCAGCTCGCCGATTGCCATCGAGTTGTTGGTCGTGCCGTTTCTGGTCGGCATCGCCTGGTTGGAGCTAGGCCGCTTCCGCGCCCTCCGCGAGCTTAATGCCCGAGCTTAATGCCGAGGACTGGGCCGGCCGCCAGCCTGGCGCACCACCCGCGGGCGGCGTGGCTCGCGTCTGACGGCTGCTTCTTCGGTGGGGCGTTGTGGAGATGGCTCGGCTGCGCCGTGCTCGATGGCGAGCGGTGGATGTTGTGGTCGACGACGCAAGTGATACGGCACGTCGGCCACGACGATGCCGGGCCGAAACAGGAGAGCCGCCTTCAGGCGTAGCGCGGTCTGGTTGTGCAGAACCTGCTCCCACCAGTGCGCCGGCACCATCTCCGGTAGGACGACGGTCAGCGTCTTGTGCGGATATTGCGCGTGCATCGCGTCGATGTACGCCAGCAACGGTCCGACCAGCGAGCGATAAGGTGACTCCACGATGGTCAGCTCGACGCCACATTGCCACTCTTCCCATTGCAAGCGCAGCGTTTCAGCGCCGTCGGGGTCGTCGGTGACGTGGACTGCGCTCACGACGTCGTCGTCACCGCGGGCGATGGAACGGGCATAGGCCAACGTTTGCAGCGCCACCTGGTTGAGCGTCGCGATCGGCACGATGACCTGGTGGCTGATCTCGTCTGGATCAATCGGTGTCTCAGCCGCTAACTCGACTGCCGCTTCGGTGTAATGGGCGTGAATCGCGCGGAAGACCAGCACCACCGCGGGCAGGAGGACGACGACCATCCATGCACCGTCGGCGAACTTCGTGACTGCCACGACCACCAGGACCAGCAGCGTGGCCACCGCGCCGATGCCGTTGAACACGATGCTGCGCTGCCAGCCGGGCTCGCGGCGGCGCCACCAGCGCACGACCATTCCCGCCTGCGACAGGGTAAAAGCGCTGAAG
>DASYKL010000374.1:0-5233 GCA_035995405.1 Chloroflexota bacterium | reverse complement strand
AGATGCGATCACCAGGTACGAACGCGTTCACGATCGCAGCCTCGGTCGCACCCGTCCCTGACGCCGGATAGAGCATCGGCATGGCTTCGCGCGTCCCAAAAACGCGACGCAAACCAGTGCGGACGTCTTCCGTCAACTGGGCGAATTCTGGGCTGCGATGATCGACGACCGATCGATCCATTGCTCGCAGCACGCGGTCGGGGATATTGGTCGGTCCGGGAATTTGCAAAAAGGCGCGTCCGCTCATGGTCGGACATAGTAACCGCGCCACCAGGTGGCGTACCGTTCAAGCGGGCCAACAGTCGACAGCCAGGTGATGACCGACACGCTCACCCCCGCCCATACTGCCCTGCTGGCGCGGACGGAGCTATTCGCCCACCTCGACCGCATCGCACTCGCCCGACTGGCCGCCTGTACCGAGCCGCTGACCTTTGCGATCGACGAAACCGTGTGCCACGAGGGAGATCCGGCCGACGGGCTGTATGTCGTGGTGCGCGGCTCCTTTGGCATCTTCGCCGCGGATTCGGATACTGGCCGCGACGGCCGCATCGGGGCATTTGGACCGGGCGAAGTCTTCGGCGAGATGGCTTTGCTCGCGGACGATGCACGCGCCGCGACCATCCGTGCCGAGACGGGCGGCGAAGTGCTCCGCCTGGAGCGCCAGCGCTTCACCGATCTGCTGAAAGCTGAGCCGAGCATTGGCCTGGCGGTCGCCATCACACTCGCTCGACGGTTGCGCGACCGCGACCGACTGCAGCTGGACGATCAGGCGGCGACCGCCGGGCGGGTCGATGCCGTCCTGAGCATGCTCAGCCCAACGCGTCGCCAGCAGGTCCTCGAAGCGAGCGTGCTGAAAACGACGCATTCGGCAGCGCTTCGCTCGTTGTTCGGGCTTGACGCCGACGAGGTCGCGGCTGTGCTCACCACCCTGAGCAGTGTCCCAGGCCAATCTTCCGCGGCGGTCCAGGCTGAGCTGCGCGGTCGACTGGCGCGGTCGGTCGGTGCCGGCGGCCTGGAACGCGTGGCCGAAACGGCAGCGCAACGGCTCGCCGGAAGTGGCCACCTCGATGATGCGCTCGCCATCCTCGACGAGAATGGGCTCGCAGAGTCGTTTGCCTCGACAGTCGGCCAGCTATTGCGCAGTGAATCGGCCCTGCCGGCCGAGCGGAGTGATTATTGGGTCGCACGACTGACTGACGATCAGGCCAGCCGCGACCCCGATTTGGCGCTCGCGCGGGCTCAGTACCTGGCCCGCCTCGGCCATAAGACGACAACGTCGCTCCTGGGACGCTTATCCCGGCGCTGGCGTGCCGCGGCGGCAGTCGCCGCCGCCGCGACATGTGTTGCTCTGGTGGCCTTGACCGACGCGAGCGATCCAATCCGTTCTTTCGCGCTGCTCCTCACAGCGGCGGTCATCTTGTGGATCGCCGACATAGCGCCACCGTCCGCGGTCGGCCTCGGCCTGGTCGCCGCGTGGATCCTCAGCGGTATCGCGACCCCCACTACGGCAATCGGAGGTTTCGCCTCACTGGATTGGCTGTTCGTCCTCGGCGTGTTCGGCATCTCCGCCGCCGTAGCGCGTTCGGGCTTGCTCTTTCGCGTAGGCTTGCTCGTCGTCAGGCGCTTGCCCGACGGACTCTTCTGGCAGGCTGGCTCGCTCTTGCTCACCGGCGTGCTGCTCACGCCATTGCTGCCCACGGCGATGGGTCGCGCGGCAATCACCGAACCGCTGGCGCTGGCAGTGGCAGACAGCTTGCGCTTGCGGGACCGCCATCCAGCCGCCGCGGTACTCGGTCTGGCTGCCTGGATCGGTGCTGGCCCGTTGCGGTTTCTGTTCCTGAACGGCTCTTCGACCTGTCTGCTGGCCTGGGGTTTACTGCCCGCTGCCAGTCGAGCCCGATTCGACCTGATCACCTGGTTGGTCGCGGCTCTGCCGCTCGCGCTGGTAGCGAGCATCGGCGGCTTGCTGATGCTCTTCGTCGTGCTGCGCCCAGAGCCGACGGTTGCTGCCCGGCGTGGTCAGCTGGACGTACAACTGACCGTTCTCGGACCACCAACCCGTCACGAGTTAGCCATGATGGCCGTCTTGCTGCTGACGGTGGCGGGCTGGCTCGCCGCACCGACCTTACATCTCAACGTCGGGCTTGTCGCCATCCTTGGATGGCTGGGCGCGGTCGCCACCGGCAATTTCGACCGCCGCTCCGTGCGCACCCTGGATTGGGATTACCTGATCTTCTACGGCGTGGCGTTGAGTCTGGTCCGACTCGGCGCCGCAATTGGACTGGACCGCTTGGTCAGCGACGCCATCGGCCCACTTCTGACGAACAACGGCCCGAATGCCCTCGAAATGGTGCTCGGCGTGGCCCTCGTGAGCACACTCGTCTGTCTGCTGCTAGGGCCCGACCAGACCGTGCTGCTGCTTGGTCTGACGTTGATCCCGACCGCGGGCGCCATGGGAGTGGATCCGTGGGTCGTGGTGATCACGATTCTGGCGACAACCGGGCTGTGGCTGGTGCCAAGTCAGATGCCGATGTACCTGGCCGCATATTCGGCTTCTGAAGGTCGTCTGTTCAGCCCATTGCAATCACGCAACGCGGCCTTTGGGTACCTGGCAGTAACGCTCGTCGGGCTGGCACTCGCCGTCCCGTACTGGCACCTGCTGCACCTGCTCTAAGTACCGCGGCGCGCGATGCGAGCGCGCAGGGCGGGCACGATGCCGTGTGGCAGGAGCAGCATGATGCTCACCAGGATCAGGCCGTACACCGCGTACGCAAAGACGGCCGGCGCGCGGACAGGCATACCAGGCAGGGTGCCAAGGTTCTGCAGGACTTGCACCACCAGGAAGACGACCGTTGCCCCTACTGCCGAGCCCCAAACTGACCCCAGCCCGCCGACGGTCGCCATGATCAGGAACTCGATCGAGCGGACCAACGGGAATGAGCCAGGCGCAATATAGGACACATAAAAGGCGTACACCCCACCCGCCAGACCGGCGTAAGCCGCCGATAGCGAAAAAACCTGCAGCTTGTACCGACCGACCGGGACACCCGCCGCCAGAGCGGCGGCTTCGCTGGTCGCGAGCGCGCGCAGGGCACGGCCAGGTCGCGATTGGACCAGGTGCTGGTTGAACAGCAGGGTCAGCAATGCCAGACCCCAGGCCAGGTAACCGAAGACGATTGGCTTGAACGGCCCTTCGACTATCAGTGGCCCGATGCCAAGCGGGGGGATCGCCGTCAGGCCCGTGTCGCCGCCCGTTATGTCCTTGAACTCGCCGATAAGCGAGAGCGTGATCAATTGGAAGGCCAATGTCCCGAAAGCGAGGTAGTGCCCGCGCAGACGGAGGAGCGGCAGACCAACGACGTAGGCGATCGCGGCCGTAACGACGGGCGCGGCCAGCAGGCCAAGCACCGGCGGCAATCCAGCGTCTCGCGCGAGCAGGCCCGCTGTGTACGCCCCGATCGCGTAGAACGCGGCCTGGCCAAGCGAAACCTGGCCGGCGAAGCCCATGAGTAAAGACAGCCCGGAGACCACGATCGTCGACAAGCCGATGAAGATAGAGATCGTCAAAAGCGCGTTCGGCAGCAGCACGGGCAACAGCAGAATGACCACGACCGCGAGGATTGACGGGCGGGCGAGTCTCACGCGGCATCCTCGTCGGAGGTTGCTGTTCGTCGACTGGCTTGCCAGACCATGATGCCGAGCATGATCACCAGCGCTACGCCGCTCTGCAGCGAAGCCTGGCCGTAGCCCGCGACCAGCGCTTCGGCGACGCCGAGCACCAGGCCACCGATGAAGGCGGCGCCTGGTCGCAACAGGCCGCCGAAGATCGCGGCCGCGAAGCCGCTGATGGCGATGCCGACATCCGAGTTGAATGCGACCGGCTGCATCGGCGTCAGCAGTACGCCGGCCAGGCCACCCAGGCCGCCGCCGAGCGTGAATGCCACCAGGCCCATCCGCGTGACATTGATGCCGACCAGTCGCGCTGCCCGAGGATTACTCGAACACGCCGTTAGCCCCCGCCCGAGGTAGGTCCGATTGAAAAACAAGCTGAGCGCAACGAAGGCCACTGCCGTCAGCACGACGACCAGGATGTACTGGACTTGCAAGGTCACGCCGCCGACATCCAGATTTCCCTTCAGACCCTCGAAGGAGATCGGTTGGTCGCCCCAGATCAAAATGAGCACGGCGTATGAACCGATACCCAGGCCGAGAGTGATGATCAGCGACGCGAGCGGCGACGTCCCCGGCCGACCAATTGCGACGAACCCGACGATCAAGCCGACCAGCGCGGCGGTACTCACCGCCAAAGCTTCGGCGATGACATGCGGCACACCAGAGCCGAGAAGCGTCGCGGCCAGCATCCCGGCAACCACCGCAAACACGCCCTGGGCGAAGTTGACGACCCGCGTCACGCGATAAATGGCCACGAACCCGGTCGCGACCAGGGCAAACGCACAACCTGTGGCGATACCGCTGACGGCGTATTGCAAGAACAACCTCACGGCGCCGCCTCGTCCGAACTACCACCGAGATAGGCGGCTTGCACCGCGGGACTGCGTTCGAGGTCGACCGACGCACCGCTCAGCGCGATTCGACCAGTCTCCAGGACGTAGGCTCGTGGACAGAGGTCAAGTGCCAATCGCGCGTTCTGCTCGACCAGCAAGACCGCCATCCCTGTCTCGCGGTTGAGCTGCACCAGGTGCTCCGCCAGATCCTCGACCACCATGGGCGCCAGGCCGAGCGAAAGCTCGTCAACGGCCAGCAGATCGGGCTGGGCCATCAACGCTCGGCCAACCGCCACCATCTGCTGCTCGCCACCAGACAGCGTGCCGGCCAAGCGTCGCCGCAGCTCGGGCAATCTTGGAAAAAGCGCGTAGACCCGCGCCGGATCCCGAGATCGAATCGTCCAGGCACCCAGCTTCAGGTTGTCTTCGACGGTCATGTCGGCGAAGAGCTGGCGGCCTTCGGGCACCTGCGCTACGCGGCCAGCCAGCTGGAATCCGCCACCGGACGGGTGCAGCAACCCGCACACCGTGTTCAGCAGCGTCGTCTTGCCAGCCCCGTTTGGGCCGATCAATGCCACCATCTCGCCGCGCTCGACACGCAAGCTGACGCCATCCAGCGCCGTCGCCTGGCCGTAACGGACGACCAGGTCGTGGACGTCAAGCACGTGTCGAATGGTCCCGCGTCTGGCCGAGATAGGCGCCAATCACCCGTGGATCGCGCCGCACCG
>DASYKL010000373.1:0-5070 GCA_035995405.1 Chloroflexota bacterium | reverse complement strand
TCTTGTAGACGACATAAAAGGTGCCCTGGTAGAAGCTCCAGCCAAAGAATGGCCTGGCGATGTCGGCCTCCAGGAGCACGATGATCGTCCCGATGAAGAGGACGATGAAGCCGTAGAAGATGAACAGGTGCATCAGGCCGGCGTAGACGTAGCCGGGCCGCAGGATGCGACGATGCAGGAAGGTCACCGCCAGCACCTGGCTGAGGCGGGCGCCGACGTGTTGCAGCGGGCCGGTTGGTTTGCCGCGCCGCCACATGATGTAGCGGCGAGTGAAGGCATAGGCCAGGACGAGGCCCTGGACGGCCATCAGGAGGTACATGACGGCCAGCGCGACTTCGCTGACGTTCCAGGCGATGGTGCGGGTGGGCATTACTTTTCGGGGTTGGCGCCTGGCAGCAGACGGACGTCGCGGCGGGCCAGAGCGTTGCCGAGCCAGGCGCCGCCAGCGAGCGTCAGGAATGATCCAGGGGCGATGGCTTGCCCGACGTTCCCAAAGACGCCAAACGAAGTGAGCGCCATCCCGACAAGCGTCACCAGCGCCGCGAGCGCAGGCTCAAGCCCCACAAGCCTCATGGTAGCGGGGACGAACGTATACTCCCGAGGTGCCGCGCTGGCTGGCAGTCGGCCTCGGTTGCCTGACGGCGCTGGGCATGCAGGCGTTGTTTGGCGTCCTTCTGGGGGCGACCGCTGGAACGTGGAGCCAGGTCCTCAACTACGTGGCGTTGTTCGTCGCCCTGGTCCTTGGCGGCTTCGTCTGCGGCCACTTCGTCAACAGGCAGCCAATAGCCATCCTGTATGGCGCGTTCGTCGCCATCGTTTACATCCTGCTGACGGCGACCGTTCAGGCTACCCGCGACGCCATCGTCGCCCATGAGCTCGGCTTCAACGCGCTGCCGCCGATCGACCTGGTGCAGCTCACGCTGACCGACGTCGTAGCGATGACGGCGGCTAGCTTCGGGGCATGGCTGGCTGGCCGCTCAGGAACGTCGTGATCTCGCCCACGCTTGAAGCACTCCAGCGCACCACGAGTACGGGGCAGCGGGTTCTCGCTCGCAAGGCCGGCCAGTCCGGCGGACAGTCAAGCAAAGCCCGCGCCGCGATGTTGTCGCTCGCGGGCGGGTCATAGGTCGGGTCGATCAAGACCAGGCGGCCCACGCGCTCGGGGTACCACGCCGCCAGCAGTAGCGCCGCCACACACCCCAGGCGCTCGCCAACGAGGGTCGGCTCCACAAACCCGAACTGGTCAAGCGTGCCGAGCAGATCGCTCGTGTCGACCTGATACGGGCTGTTGCCACGCGGTGACAGGCTGACCACGCGGTATATCGGCACCAGCGCCTCGGCCAGCACTGACGGCGTTTCGCTGGCTGGGCTGAAAGGGTCGGCCACATGGACCAGCGGCCCAGCAAGTCCCGGCCAATCGCGCAGCGCCAGGCGTACGGCGCCTAGCTCGACGGTGCGCTCCAGGCAGACGCGGAGGCGCGGATCCTCCACTGCGTAAATGACCGACCGTCAGGGGCGCGGTGGGCCGGCGATCGCGGTGACCAGGTGGTCGGGCACGATCCAGCGCCGCGCCGTTTCCGTGACCTGCTCCCGTGTCAGCGAGCGGACGATGTCCGGGAACCGCTCCAGGTAGTCGAGACCAAGGTCGTACAGCTCGATCTCGCCCATCACCGCGGCCGCGCCCTCGTTCGTTTCGAGCTGCCGCGGCAAGCTGCCCAACAGGCTGCTGACGCCGTCGTCCTGCTCTTCAAGTGTCGGCCCGTCATTGAGAAAGCGCTTCAGCTCGGTGTCGATGCTGCTCAGGGCTTTCTCGAGGTTCGTCGGATTGACGCCAGCCCGCATCAGCCACGCGCCGCGGCCATAGCTGCCGTGTAGCTCAGAGTAGGCGTAATACGCCAGGCCCTGTTCGTCGCGGACTTTCTCGCCGAAGCGGCCCATAAAGTACATCCGCCCCAGGATGTGGTTGGCAAAGCTCAGCGCATAGAAATCGGGTGAGGCGCGCTCGAGTGTCGGCAAACCGATCGAGACGTCAGCTTGTGTCTTGCCGACCATGTCAACTTGTCGAAGCTGCCGCGATGGCAAATCGCTGGCTGGGAGGGTCGCTTCGACGCGTTCGATGCGCGCACCGGGCCAGTCGCCGAGGTACTTCTCGGTCATGGCCACGGTGTCTTCCACGCTCACGTCGCCGACCACGATCAGCGTCGTCTGGTTTGGTCCATACCAGGCGGTGTGAAACGCGCTGAGCTCGTCGCGCGTGGCGACTTGCACGTTCTCGGCGGTGCCGACCGTCAGGCGATGGTAGGGATGGGTCGAGGGATAGGCTAGCTCGCGCCAGGTGCGCTCCGAGACGACCCGCGTGTTGTCGTCCATCTCGGCCAGGTCGGTCAGAATCTGACCGCGCAGTCGCTCGAGCTCATCCGCCGGAAACGTCGGTCGTCGCAGCAGTTCACCGAGGATCTCCATGGCTCGCTGAAAATCGTTGGTGAGGCATTTGATCGACACGGCGACCAGGGCGTAGCCGACGTCGACCGACAGACCGGCGCCCATGCCGTCGAGCTCTTCGGCGAGCGAGTTCTTGGTGATGTTCGCCGTGCCCTGGCGCAGCATGCGACCAGTCAGCCCGGCGATGCCGAAGTCGCCTGGCGTCTCGCGGCTCGACCCAGCCCGCACGAGGGCCCGCACGGTGACGGACGGATTGGCGCCCGCGCGGTTGTGCAGCAAGACCAGGCCATTCTTGAACGGCAGGCGCTCGGGGCGGAGCGTGCTGCTGGCGAGCGTAGCCATCAGCGGGCCTCCTGATCGGTCTGTGGCACAAACCACCCCGTTGTGCGTTGGTTCTCGGCCAGGTACGTCTGTGCCACGCGCTGAATGTCGTCAGATGTGACGTTCTGCAGCGCTTTGGGGAACGTCTCCCATTGGGTGGCGTCCCGCGCGACGAGGTCCATGAAGCCGAGCGCAAAGCCCTGGTTGGTCACGCCTTCGAGTGAGTAGACGACTTGCGCGTGGAGCTGGCGTTTGGTCCGCCCGAGCTCATCTGCAGGCACGCCTTCGCGTTGAACGCGCTCGATCTCGCGCACAATGGCCTCCTCGGCGCGCCCGGGCTCGACCCCGTTGCGCAGTGTCGCATCGAACGCGAACAGGTAGGGATCCAGGGTCAGCTCGTAGCTGGCCGACACGGAGCTGGCAATTTCGCCATCGATCAAGGCTCGGTACAAACGTGAGCTGCGGCCGAGACCGCGGGCGCCGCCCCAGGCAATGGGACTGGATGCACCGCCCAACAAAGAGCTGAGCACGACCATCGCGGCTGCATCGGCATGGCTGGCTTCGGGCGCGTGATACGCCAGCATGACGTAATGCGTCGGCCCGGGCCGACGCACGATGACTCGCCGTTCGCCCGTTTGAGGCTGCTCTTCGATCTGCAGCGACGGCGGTGTCGGCCCGGCCGGGTGCTTATCGAATTCGCCGTGGATCTTGTCGAGCAATTGGCCTGAGGCGAAATCGCCAACCATGACCAGCGTGGCGTTGTTGGTCATGTAGTAGCGCTTGTAGTGGTCGTACAGGTTTTCGCGAGTCATCGCCCGCAAATTGCTCTTTGGCCCGATCACTCCCAGGCGATAAGGGTGCTCGCGCCAGGCCATGGCCTGGACGTCTTCGCGTAGCCAGAACTCAGGGTAGTTTTCGCTCCCCTCGCGCTCGCTGATGACAACGGTTCGCTCTGCTTCGGCTTCTTCTGCCTCGATGCGCGTGTCGTAGATACGGTCCGATTCGATCGCCAGCGCGAGATCAATTTCGGCAGATGGCAGCGTTTCGAAGTAGGCGGTGCAGTCGATCCAGGTGAAGGCATTCAACGCCCCGCCGCGACGCGAGATTTCCTTGGTGATCTCGCCTTTGCCGAAACGCTTGCCGCCTTTGAAGAGCATGTGCTCAACCCAGTGCGACACGCCGGTCGTGCCCGGAAGCTCATTGCGGCCACCCACGCGATACCACATCCAGACGCCGACCAGCGGACGCTCGCGGACCTCGCGCAGGATGACCCGCAGGCCATTGTCCAGCGTCGTCTGCTGGAAGGATGGGGAAGCCGATACCGTCAGCGCCATAGGCGCTAATCGTAGCGCCTATGGGCCGTCAATACGGTACGGAGCCGTGCCGCGACTAGCTCACGTGTGCGGCGACGGGTTGCGCTTCCGGCATGGCGTCGAATGACGGCGCCGGCAATCGGTCCTCCGGCTTGAGCGCCAGACGCAGACCGATGGGTGCAGTCTCCTCGACGTGAGACGGAGCCACAGACGTAGCCAGCTCTTTCAGGCGGCCTGTCGTGACCATCATGAGCTCGCGGCTGCACGCGTGGACCTTGGCTGGCTGGATGCGTCCGCCGCGGCCGACCATACTGGCGAACCCGCCAGTGCGCAGCAGATAGCTTTCGATGTCCAGCGAGTCCTGGTTGAAGGCCGCGTCGGCGAGTCTGCCGATGCGGTTGCCATCATCGCCCATGACTTCCAGGCCAACCAGGGTGGCGCTATCGAGCCATCGTTCGTTGATCTCTGGCGTCGTGCCGGAGGCGGCGCCGCCGCGACCAGTGAGGATGACCGCGTGATGGCCGACGCGGCGAATGCGTTGCGCCAGAACGCGCTCGCTGACCCCAGCTTCCGCACCGTTGATGTCCAGCGCGGCCAACCGCCCTGACGCCGGGTCAACCTGGTAATCGGCGATGGTGCCAATCTTTCGTGCGGCGGTCGGATCGATAACGGGCAATCCGCGAAGCTCTTTCAAACGCATATCAGGAGCGCCCTCCGTTAGTCTGAATCTATCGAGTGTCTGCTCGCTTCGAGCCGTGGACCGAGTGACTTCCCGGATGCGTTCGTGCAGCTCCCCCGGGCTTTTTCATCCCTCCGCGCCAATGCGCGAGCGCCACTGGTCAGTGCAGTTTCTGGGCCAGCTTCAACTGCTAGACGTCGGCCGCAGCTCAAAACTCACGAGACCCTCGACTGGCTCATCCCACACCACGCGTACATCCCGAACGTAGGCTCCCGGCGGACCATCGTCGCACCAGCGCAGCAGGTCCTCAACCGC
>DASYKL010000372.1:0-1595 GCA_035995405.1 Chloroflexota bacterium | reverse complement strand
ACGGTCGTACCCGGAAGTCGCGCATCAGCTGGCCGATGTTGGTTTCGGCCAAACCGACATGGTCACCATAGTCAGGCGAGGTGTCCCAGTAATTGATGCCCAATTCGAGCGCGCGTTCAAAGGCGCGGCACTGGTCCTGCCGCTCGCCGCGAACTAACAAGCCGGCGTTGTCACCCGTACCGAAGCTGATCTCCGAGACCAGCTCGCCAGTCGCGCCCAGGGGGCGATACTTCATGCGCTTCTCTCCTCCATTGACTCAGGCGCCGAGCATCCGCTTCAGCAGCTCGCGACCAGACGGCGACAGGTTGATGACGCCGGCGATACTCTTTTCGATGTCCTGCGGCGATTGATAGCCCGCCTGGAGCTGTCGTTTGTCCATGTCAGCCAGAAACGCCGGGTTGTTGACAGCTTGCATGAACGCGCTCCGCATGGTGTTCAGCACCGGAGCGGGCGTCAGCTTGTGCATAGCGTAGACGTTGCTGCCGACACTCGAGTTGTTCCAATTTTCCAGGACCGCCCGTTGGTCAGCGCTGACCTGTCTGACGTCCAGCACGTTCTTGAACCAGGGATAGCGGCCCTCGCCCTGCGCTTTTTTCAATGCGTCGGCCGCGATCGCCCAATAGAACAACGGCGTAATCTGGTCTTTGGCCAGCCAATCCGAGTTCTGCACCAGGTCGATATCGCGGCACGACGGGACGGCATCAACCTCGCCCTGGTTGAATGCCAGGCCCATCTGAGCGGTTCCCGCGTAACCAGGTACGATGTCGATCGGATAGCCGACTTCTTTGGTCCAGCGCAGCATCGCGTCGTAGTTGGACGTGCCGGTCAGACCGGCTACTTTCAGCGGCTGTGTGCGACTCAAGAACGCCGCGAGGTCTGGGACAACTTCCTTACGTGCGCACAACGCCAGCGGCGACGTCGCACCGTCTGGTTTGCCAAGGAAAGCGGACTCGCCTTCGATCGTGAAACCATCCAGGCCGCCAAGCAATGCCGACTTCGTCAGCAGCGACGCGATATAGATCACCACGCTGATGTCGTCGCCACGAGGTTGGCCGCTCAGGACGGTCCGCGCGGCAACGAGGCTGTCGGCGCCGGGCATGTTCTCGACGACCACGGTCGGATTGCCAGGCAATGCCTGGGCGAGATAGGGCGCCAGCACTCGAGCGTTGGCGTCAAACCCGCCCCCAGGGGTGTAGCCGACGATCAGGCGCACCGTCTTCCCACGCAGGTTCACCGCATCAGCAACCACTGTTGGTACGGCCGCCGACGCGGCTGGCGCAGTTGCCGCTGGCGCGCTGCTGCAGCCAGCCACAGCCAACGCGGCCGCCGCGAGCGCTCGAACAACGACCGCCCAGATCACGGCGCCACAGCTTCAAGGTTGCGGAAGTGGTCGCCCTTGGAGATCGCACCCAGCCCACTTGCCACGAGCGACCAGCGGTCCGCCCCATCCTCGCTCACATAGACGTCGCCGTCCGTCGTCCCAACGAACAACACAAATCCCCCCGCGTAAGCCTGCACGCTCATCGCCTCCACATTCGCCCGCATCCCATCGGGCAGCCCGCGATCGATAACCTCCCACGTCCGCCCCAGATCCC
>DASYKL010000371.1:0-4278 GCA_035995405.1 Chloroflexota bacterium | reverse complement strand
GTGGCGACGGCGACACCCGCGACCTCGTCACGGAGTGCGATCATCATCGACGCCGCCGAGCAATACTTCTATCCAGCGCAAGTGACCGTGCGGCCCGGGGCGACTGTGCTGTGGCGCGACATCGAAGGCACGCATGACATGGTGGCCGACGACCACTCCTTCGCCTCCGCCGTCCTGTTCGAGGGCGCCACGTTTTCACACACGTTCACCGAGCGGGGCAGCTACCGCTACGTCTGCACGCTCCATCTGGGGGCCGGTATGTGGGCCGAGGTGGTCGTCGAATAACGCCTCGCGCGGTCAGCCGTATACCCTGCCAGAGATGTCCGACGTACTGGTGGTGGCGCCGATCCACGAGGACGCACTGCAGCTGATCCGAGATAGCGGCCTGGGCGTTACTGACGCCCGCGGCAAGCCGACCAACGAAATTCGTGAGCTGCTCAAGACGCATCGCGCTTTGCTCGGACGAGCCGGCAACGTTATCGACGACGAGCTCCTTGGTGAAGCGCCCCGGCTGCAGGTCGTGGCGGTCGGCTCCGTAGGGATGGATAGCCTGGATCTGCCGTATCTCTACAGCCGCGGCCTGAAAGTGTTCAACGCCGCCGGTGGCAATCGCAATGCGGTCGCCGAGCTGGCGATCGGCAATACGATCGCCCTTCTACGTCAGACGCACAAAGCTAATGCCGATCTGCACAAAGGCATCTGGCCAGCTATGTTCCAGCGACCCGAGGGGTTCGAGCTGTGGCACAAGACCATCGGCATTGTCGGACTGGGCGACATCGGCTCGCTGCTGGCGCGACTCTTCCTGGCCTTTGAGACAACGGTCATCGCATACGACCCGTACGTGCGCTATGTCTACGATGCGTCGCTGCATCAAACGCCGGCCGTCGAGATGGTCAAATTCGATGAGCTGCTGCGCCGCGCGGACATCATCAGCACCCACGTCCCGTTGACAGACGAGACATACCACATGTTTTCTGCCCAGCAGTTCAAGCTCATGAAGCCGACGGCGTACTTCATGAATTATTCGCGCGGCAAAGTGGTCGACGAGCCCGCACTGGCGGACGCACTCGAGACGCAGACAATCGCTGGCGCGGCGATTGACGTTTTCGAAGTGGAGCCGGCGACCGATTCGGTGCTGCTGGGATTGCCGAACTGCATTGTTTCGCCGCACATCGCGGGTGTGCCCCGGGAGGCGATGCGTCGGCTGGGCCTGACCGTCGCGCAGCGCATTGTCGACGAATTACAAAGCACTCCCGCCTCAGTGTGAAGGCAACTCCGCTCGCCGCCGAATACGACAATATGTTGCGCTGCATCCGGTGTGCAGCGTGCTTGACGTCGTGTCCGACGTACGTCGTCACCCACAAAGAGGAAGAGGGTCCACGCGGTCGAATCGCGATCATGCGAGCGATCGTTGAAGGTCATCTGGACATCACAGCGGACGGCATTACCCATTTGGACAACTGCCTGCTGTGTGAAGCGTGTACCAACGTCTGCCCGGCCGGAGTGCAGATGGAGCAAATAGGTATCGCCTTTCGCGAAACGCTGGCCGAGCAGACACACCGGCAACCGCCGCTCGCGGCGCGGCTGGCGTTCGACTGGTTGTTCGGCGATCTGGCCCACTTTCGTCTGCTCGCCAGAGCGATGTGGCTCTATCAGCGCTCGGGCGTCCAATGGCTGGCTCGACACATGGGGATTGTGCGATTGCTCGGAGTGCGCGACATGGAGGCGCTCCTGCCGCGTATCCCCGATCGCTTCGTGGTGCCTGGCGGCCAGACGGTGGGTCAAGGTGAGCGCGTACAGATATTCGCCGGCTGCATTATGAGCACCGCGTTTGCCGCAACCACCGAGGCCACGGCACGCGTCGTGGCCGCTTTCGGCTGCCAGGCGGAGATGACGGCCCGCCAGGTGTGCTGTGGCGCGCTCCAGGCGCACTCGGGCGATGTGCCGCGGGCTCAGGAATTGGCCCGCGTGAACCTCGACGCGTTCGGCGATGGCGGCGAGCCGATCGTCGTCAATGCTGCTGGCTGCGGTGCCATGTTGAAACACTATGGTCAGCTTCTGCCCGACGACGCCCGAGCGGAGCGTTTTGCCCAACGGGTGAAGGATGTCAGCGAATTTCTCGCGACACGGGCGGCTGTGCGCCCACCACGCGAAGTAGTCGCCAGCGTCGCGATTCAGGACCCGTGTCACCTGCTGCACGCGCAACGTATCAGCGCCGCGCCGCGATCGCTGCTTGGAGCGATCCCTGGCGTGCGGCTGACAGAGATTGGCGAACGGGACATCTGCTGTGGCAGCGCCGGCATTTACAACGTCACCCATGCGGAAATGAGCAGCGAGCTGCAGGTCCGCAAGTGCGCCAGCATTGTCGCCACCGGTTGCGACACAGTCGTGACCGGCAACCCCGGCTGTTTAGTGCAGATCCAGGCGGGACTTCCCAACTGTGTGACGGTGCGCCACATTGTCGACCTGCTCGACGAAGCCTACGCGGAGTAGCTCGCCGTGCAGCCGGAGATCGTCGCCGAGCTCAAGCGGATCGTTGCTCCTGGCTATGTGCACGATGCGCCATCGGAGCTTATTTCCTATTCATTCGACGGAACCTTTCAGCAGCGCCGACCAGACCTCGCCATTACTCCGGCGTCGACCGCGGAAGTAGCCGCGATCGTTCGCGTCGCGAGTCGCGAAAAGATTCCCATCATCGCTCGTGGCGCGAGCAGCGGACTGGCCGGGGGAACTATTCCGGAGTCCGGCGGATTGATCATCAACCTCGCGCGAATGGATCGCATCGTCGAGATCGACACCGCCAATGTATGCGCGGTGGCGCAAGCGGGTGTCGTGACGCTGCAATTGCAGCAGGCGGTCGAGAAGATGGGCTTGTTTTATCCGCCGGATCCCGCTAGCTCGCGGCAGTCGACCATCGGTGGCAATGTGGCGACCAATGCCGGTGGGCCGCGCTGTTTGAAGTATGGCGTGACTCGCGATTATGTGATTGGCCTGACGGTGGTGCTGGCCAGCGGGGAAGTGCTGCGGCTCGGCGGCAAGATCACCAAAAACGCAACGGGGTATCAGCTCCTTCACCTGTTTGTCGGATCGGAAGGGACGCTGGGGATTGTCACGGAGGTGATTGTGAAACTGGCGCCGCTACCGCGAGCGCGCGTCACCGCGCTGGTCGTCTTCGACGAGCTGACGCGAGCCAGTCAGGCGGTGTCAAAGATTATGGGCAGCGGCATCTTGCCGGCGACGTTAGAGCTGATGGACGGCACGACCGTCAACGTGGTCGAAGATTTTCTCCATACCGGTTTGCCGCGCGATGCAGAAGCGTTGTTGTTGCTCGAGCAGGACGGCGCGGACGAAGTTACTGCCCGGGCGGACGTGGAGCGCATGACCGAGATTTGTCGTGGGCTCGGCGCGTCTCACATGCAGGTCGCGGTGTCGGCGGCAGAGCGAGACGCGCTGTGGCTCGCCCGCCGCTCCGTGTCGGCTGCCCTGGGCCGCTTGCGGCCGAACAAGCTGGGCGAAGATGTCGTCGTACCGAAGAGCGAGATTCCAGCGATGATCGCTGCTGTCGGCGAAATTGCCACGCGCTACAGCTTGCCAATTCCCGTGTTCGGCCACGCTGGGGACGGCAACCTGCACCCCAACATTCTGTTCGACCTGCGCGATGCGGATGAGGTCAGGCGTGTTGAGCTTGCGGCGCGAGACATCTTCCGCGCGGCGATCCGTCTGGGAGGCACGCTGAGCGGCGAGCATGGCGTGGGTACGCTCAAGCGCGAGTTCCTGGCCGAAGCACAGGGTGAGTTGGCCGTTGGCCTGGCCCGCTCGATCAAGACGGTCTTCGACCCCGACAATCTGCTCAACCCCGGCAAGGTCTTTCCGACTGGCCGCGGGGTCGAAGGTTTTCTCAGCGACCTGCCGACGCTGTCTGGATCGACGCCTGGCTAATGATGGCTGCGACCATCCTCCGCTGCCGGGGCGATCGCCAGGTCCAGGATTCGCCAGTGGGACAAGCGATCCAAACGGCGTGTCGCGGCCACGAAGGAGACGAGCCCGGCGCGTTCACGCTGGGCCAGCAGATCCAGCAATGCCGATCCGCTATGGGCGCCGTGGACGAAGAGCGCCGCCTCACGCGCGGGCTGGGCGTCCCCACTCGCCAGCACCGCTTCGAGGGATGTTGCGTCGAGGAAGATGAGCTTTTGCCGCTCGAGCCGCAGCCGGGGGCGGTCGTGGGCAATGGCCAGGTTCGCGTCACGCAGACCCTGGCCAACACGGCGGGCCACGACC